>JAYUOQ010000001.1:0-2286 GCA_043760685.1 Armatimonadota bacterium
CCAAACCGCCACCAAAATGTCCAAGCCACATCTACTGGAGAGAATGGGAACATGTAAATTGCGCTCCCCATCACACCCATGATCGCTCCTGATGCGCCAATGCAGGGGATTTTTGGATTGACTTGCCCAGCAATAAGCAGGTGCGCAGCCGAGCCTAAAAGCCCGGCAAGCAAATAGAGGATCAGAAACTTTGGTGTCCTCATCCTTCCCTCAACGGCAAATCCAAATAAGTATAGAAACCACATGTTTCCGATCAAGTGCAGGGGGCCACTATGAAGAAACATCGATGAGAACATCTGGTACCAGTGGAAATTGCCGAGGCTAACGCCAAAATTCAACGCAACATCTTCGCGAATCACTAACCCCGATTGCGAAGTAAAAACGTAGATCACCACGTTAAGCACGATCAGGCTCACCGTGGCGTACGGAAAGGATTCTGGGGGATTTTGGTTACGGTACGGAAGGAACATATCTAATTAGAATTGATACAACGAAAGTGATCATAGCGCGATTCTTGCTTCTTAGGTACTGATTCGTTCGTATTTTACTTGTGGCAAAAAAGAAGGCGAAAAGACGAAGAAAATCAAAGCCACAGGTCCAACGTAAGAAAACTCCATTTGTTGGCGATCAAATCCTCGCCCTTTATCACTTCTTTGGCACTTGCTGCGTATTGGGACTTCTCAGTCTCGTGGGCTCGCTCGCTCTTGGAGTTTCAACGGTGGCTTCGAACAAAAATGAAGTTCTTAAACATGTACAAAACAAGGACGTAACCGGATTCATCAATGGGTTAAAGCCAGATAGCGGAATCATCATGTTTTGTATCGCAGGCGCTCTTTTCATTTTTGCGATCTTAACCATTCGTGCCACATGGCAAGGCCGAAAATGGGCCTTTTGGGTAACTCTTCTAACAAATGCTCCTGGTGCAACTTTGTCAGCTTTTGCTGGTCAGACCGATAGCCGTTACGGCTCCTTGATCCCCGTCGTTGTCTCGATTTACTGTATTCTGCGGCTGGCAGGTTCGGTTGGACCAAAGATGTAGGATAATTTTTACCTATCCTTCTAAATCCAGCGGTACGATTGATGAGATACCAATTTGAATCGTGAGAAAGTCCGCCCTTTTCTTCTCTTTTGTTGTTAGCTCCACCGTCGTAGCTCAAGCCCCTGACGTCAAGATCAAGGGTGACATCAGCTTAGGCATGACCTCGTCGAATGACTTTTCTTTGGGGGCTAAATCCTACACACCTCTGGGGAGACACTCCATTTTTTCTCTCCAAGCCACGCTACCGATTGGGCTAAAGGTCTTTCTTTCCGAGCGATCGGAAGCGATCAAAAACGACCCCGACAATGACTCGTTTGACGAGTATTACGTTGAAGATGTGGGGCTATGGCGAGTTGGCAAACAGTACATTCCTTTCGGTGGCGGAGGTTTCTTTCGTCAATCGGTATTGGCAGCTAGAGTTGACTCCAAACTTATTCTTGAAGGACTGCCTTTGGCTCTTGCCTTTGTTGACGGTGGAAAGGGACGGCAATTTGGGTTGGCAGGTAGGGTTGGCAGCCGAGGACTAGGGTTTAGTTTTTGCGTCGGTAGACATTGGGGCATTAATAGCACTGCCCTCGCACTAACGCAATCCCTTCAGTCTCCCGAGGGAATTGGAAATGGTTGGCGACAAGCATTTGGAGTCGATCTCAGCCGGAGATCGGGCAAAGTCAGTTATCGATCCGAGATATTGCTCCTTCGAGAGGCAGAGGGGATTTCCGTTGATCGAGAACTTGGTGACTTTCAAATTGGTTACGATTTAGGGCATCGACATTCCGCAAGTTTTGGTATTTCAAATTCATTTGGAGAATCTGACCTGCTCTATCGGTTTGGTGGAGTTTATAATGCAGCCAAGGGCATTCAGGTTGAAGGTCTATACCGGTTGACGAACGGCGCATTTCGCGATTTCTCGGTATTCTTAAGGTTCAAGTTCTGAGCACTTGCCGTAATATCAAGATAACATGGCTATCCTTTCCCTGATCGTACTGATTGCCGTTATTGTCATAGGAGGTGTATTTATCGCCTTTTTGGGATCTGCTCGGCAGACTAAACAAAGTTCCAGTTCGGACGATTTTCCATCTCTCTCGTTCGACTCTCAAAATCTGTACCGTCCGATTCGTTCGCTGAAACGAGGAATCATTGATACCGTTCAATCAAGTGACGATCCGGCCATTAATGCAATGTCGGGGGCGGTCATTGAAGAAATGAATGCTGCCCATGACCGAATTGTCCTCGCACTTCAAACAAGG
>JAYUOQ010000002.1:0-5712 GCA_043760685.1 Armatimonadota bacterium
GGAGGAGTAGCCTCCGGGTTCCTCATTCCACTTTGCATGGGCATTCGACGAGATACGGAGCACATTTCCGACGCAAAGTCCACGCTCTACATGACAAACGATATTTCGCTTCTCAACGAACGGGAACTGCGCGACTTGTATCACGTTAACCCAACCCGGAGCGATGTTGCTTTACATTTGCTCAACAAATCGATTTTCGGAAACAGCCCATACAAGGCAGAAGCAATCACGGCTTTTCGGCAGCAATTACCCAAAATCATGACCAATGAACCAATCCAGTTCGTGTGCCAGGCAGTCAACGGATTACTCATGGATGATCCCAATTCTCTAACCGTATCCGAAATTGGAAGAATTGCGACTCGGGCGGAAAAGGAGGGCCAGTTTCCCGCTGCGGTGGCCCTCCATCGAAGGATAACCAGCGACCCGCGGGCGTCAAATACCGATGTAGAAAGCTCGTCATTCCGAGTAGCTATGCTCTATGAAAGCGCCTTTCAAGACTACGCCCAAGCCAAGCAATGGTATGAATACCTCCTTCAAACATTCCCAATGAGCCCAATCATTAACCAAGTTAAGTCAAGACTTCAATTCATATCGACTCGAACTCCGTAAGCAAAGCTTCCAGTAAACTGCGCGGTATGCAATATCGTGAGCTTGGCAAAACGGGCGTTAAGGTTTCAGAAGTGAGTTTGGGTTGTTGGACCATGGGTGGTCTCAACTGGGTAAATGGAAACCCGAACGGATGGGCGAACGTTGATGAAGCCGAAGTCACCGCAGCAATCAAGAAGGGAATTGATGCCGGAGTCAACCACTTTGACAATGCCGACGTATATGGAAACGGTAAGGCAGAGCAGATGCTGGCAAGAGTGTTTGACAAGCTTGGGGTCAACACCAATGACTATGTCGTCGCGACGAAGGTTGGCCACTTTCCGGGCACCGCTACCCACGCTTACGAAGCCCTCCATATTCGACATCAATGTGAGCAATCGCTGAAGAACCTCAAGCGAGATCATATTGATGTGTATTACTTCCACCACGGAAGCTTTGGCGAATCGGACATGTATCTCGACGATGCCGTCGCGATGATGAACCAATTGGTCGCCGAGGGCAAAGTTCGAATCAAGGGTCAGTCTGCTTATAGTGCCGACGATTTTGAGCGAGTGACGCCAAAAGTTCAGCCTTCAGTCTTCCAGAGCTGGGCGCACGCAATGGACGACCAATTCATCCGACCTGGATCGCGGGTTTCGAATTTGATGCTGGCGAACGACATCACGTTCGTAGCGTTTAGTCCTCTGGCGCAAGGTCTGCTGCTCGATAAGTTTGACCCTCAGAACCCACCCCAGTTCGACGAAGGGGACCATCGCCGGGGTCGAGATTCGTTTGGCACCGAAAAGCTGTTGGCACTCAAGCCCAAGATGGCCGCACTCAAGGCACGATTTGGTGATTCAATTGAAGACCTCAGCGCCATCGCTCAGCGATATATTCTGAATATGCCGAACGTAGCTTGCACCATCCCCGGCTTCCGAAACGAACGCCAGGTTGCTTGCAACCTCTCGGCGGTTGGCCGAGAGCTGAGCGAAGCCGACATGACCTTCATCCATGAGACGCTGGCTTCATAAGGGCTGACGGTCTTCGCTGCCTCAGTAGCATACAAGTCCGAGCCGTTGAGGAAAGTCCTTTGCTCGCAATAGTCAAGGCATTTGCTGCTGAGGCTAATGGAAAATAGTGTGGTTGACCGTAAGGGGATGCCTCGCTAATCTGCATGCCTTTGCACCATAGTCTCCAATGTCTCAATTGGCGAGGCTAAGAAAATTGCTTTGCAGGCAAGGATCTTTTTCTCACCATCAGCCCTATACTGTAACGGTCGGTGGGGGCAAAGGGTGATTGCAATATCGTGGAAATACTCGGCATTGTTGATGGTCTTGTGCTTGAATCAAGGCCGCGGCGAGGTTCCCGATAAGCAGATCGTCGCGTTTCAGCACGATCAAGCAAAGCTGACCAGCACCCAAGCGGGACATCGATGGTCGGCATTGGCGCTCCGCCCTACAATGAAGGGTAACCGTTACGATGAGCGACTTCCCGTGCTACCCGGACCAGAAAGCTGGCCAACGATCGCAAGGGAACTTGAGACGAAGGGAGACCTCCGACTTAAGCTTTTCGCGAGTTGCCTAACCGGAGACAAAAAGAAACAAAGAGCTCTTATTGTTTCTCTTGTCGGAGAGAGGCTCGATGACTACCGCTTGAACGAGCAATTTCTTAAGACTGCGATATCGTGGAAGGATGAACCACTTTTGCGGATGGCAATAGCTCCCCTCATCAGACCAAAGAAGGGAAGCAACCATGATTCCATTACGCTCCCAAATTTGGCTGGCCACTTAGGAGTTGACCGCGCCAAGCCGATTATCCGCGACATCCTCCTGAAGTTCCAAGGGATCGTTTACTTGAAGTCTGAATTGGATACTCAAGTTGCCATCCAAATCTGCCGCACCGAGATCAAAAACCTGCCCTATCCTCACTACGAATTCACTCAATCACTTGGTACCGTTGATTTGTTCTTAGAGTTTCGAAAGCGTTTCTCAAAGGTCAACCCCTCTGCCTTCTACACTGACTATTATCGGAAGAAGGCTGACCTGTATTACGCCCTGACTCAGATCGCCGAAGGCAAAGGCGACAAGTTTTTGGATCGTGCAACCGAGTTCTCGGAAGCCTTCGGTAATATGCGTTCCTTCGATTCGTCTCTGGACAAAGCGTTAGACTCTTACTGCTACTCGCCTAAGACCGCCCTAAGTATGTGGAAGTACTTCTCGGCCGTTCTAATCAAGAACCCCAACCTGCACCTGTGGGTCTATCTCAACTCATCCGCCGAAACGGCAAATAAGCTAAAGGAGACAATTCCTCTGTTCGTGTCCGAGTCTCGAAGCTCCCATGAGAAAAACGACTTTAATGTTAGCTACCTGGCCGATGCAATCGGCAAGACGGGTAGTGTCGACGATCAAATCAAGCTTTTCACCAACGAGGTAAACGCTCCAAAAGGGAGCAACTGGTTCCTCATTGACTTTGGCAACCGGCTAAACCGTCTTGATTTAATCGAAATGGGCTTAGCCAGAAACGCCAAGGCAGGCGTCGACAACTTCAGTTCTTTGATGGAACTCGGCCGATACGAAGCGGCGGAAAAGTTACTTCGCGCAAGGCAAAAGAAAGAGAAACTTGAGTTTCGCGATCTTTGCAGCCTCGTGCACGTGCTTTCGCTACTCGGCCACGATAAGGAGATTCTGGCCCTGCTGGATACCGAACCGAATTGGGGTTTCCGAGACCTTTGGGGATTTGCCAACTTGGGGCGAGATTATGATAGCGACGATTCACGCTTAGCGCTTCACGATATCGGCAAAGCCTTCATTAAGAGTGGGAAAAAGAACCTCGGCCATAAATGTCTCTTGTTATGTTTAGAAGCCGACCCTAGCAACGACGATTATTATCCGGCACTGATAGAATCGGTCGATTCGGCGACCGCCCTATCGCACCTCGATCATCTGTTCAAATCAAATCCGTTTGAGAGTCGTCCACTGATTTGGATGGCAAAAGTTTTGCTGGGGAAAGGCAGTATTGATGAGGCAGAGAGAACAATTCGATTGGCAATCTCGCATCAACCGTACGGCCGCGATTACTTCCAAAAGAACCGAATGCTTGCGTACAAGGTCTTGTCCGCCATTTTGGCGAAGCAGGGCCATCAAAAAGAAAGCGCAGCGGCAAGCACCATCTTTGAGTCTGCCGAACTAGGGGCAAAAGCGGGTGAAGTCGCGAGATTCAACCTGTCGTCGCAAGAAAAACGGATGTTCGAAGAAGCAATTAAGTTAAATCCAAACGACCCAATGCTTCATTTCAAGTTAGCCGAGACTCTCGAGCGCGAAAGGGACACGAATGGGGCCTCTAAACAATTTGAGCGAACCTTTGAGTTGCTCGTCACGAAACAGGGCCGAGTTGGGCCCGGGCAATTTGGTCCGGATAATATTTTTTGGGTCATGACCGCAAAGGATGTTGGCGAGCGAGTCCTGCCAGATCTCATCGCAAAGAATCCCAATCGGCCTTATGGGCATTATTTGCTTGGGCTTATAAGAAAAAATCAAGGTCGACTGACCGAAGCATCCGGCCTTTTTCGCAGAGCGGTTCAACTTGATCCGGATTTCCTCGACGCCTGGAAGCAGCTAATCGAATCTGCCTGCACATCTAAAGATGCGGAGGACGCTATCGTGAACATCGTCAGACTTGATCCGGCGGAAAAGACAGGGCGTTATTTCGGATGGAAGGATGCACCGGTAAAAGATTTACCGAGAATTTACCTAGCAATGGCTAAGCGTCCTTTGCCACTACGCTTGACTGGATCATTCTATCGATTGAAGTTAGTGGAAAAAGATACTGCGGCCTACCAAGAGTATTTTCCTCCTCCTCTACAGACGGCCGACCTGCCGGACCTCACACCTGGCGGAGTAATCGGTGCCATGGCACCTTGCCACTCAATCTTGCCGATGACGATGATCATTTTCGACTAGCTTAGCCGAAAAACCGAGTGAGATTTCGGCTGAGGGCGTCGGCGGGGAAGTTCACGAGGGGGATACTTCCGTCGTAGTCCATTCGGGTTGTTCCAACAAAAGCACCACATGACCACTACTTCCCGAGCGGATCTATATCTTGCTTGTTTAGGCGCACCTTCAAGGTTACCGGTCGGCTTATCGAATCCAGGCTGCGGTTCCTGACTCCCACTTGTCGTCCGTGATTTGTCGGAGACCAGAACCGTCGGGACGAACGATGAATAGCTCGCCGTAGGACTGGGGCGACTCTGACATCGCGGATTCGTCCTTGAATCCCATTCGAGCGCTTGAGAAAACGAGCCAATTGCCATCGGGGGACCATACAGAATGGGAGTCACCCGATACGTTGGTTATTCGGTGCATCCCGGTTCCATCCGGACGAATAAGAAAGACCTTAAAGTCCTCGTCGCTTTCGCGATCGCTGCTAAAGGCGATCCAGTCTCCCTTTGGCGACCAAAATGGAAAATTGTCTCGCTGACCTCCAGGAAGGGTTAGATTTCGTCGCTGCCCGCTCGCTAAATTCCAAATCACGAGGTGCGCATCTTGGGCATAAACGATGTTCCTGCCATCCGGTGACCAGCTAGGAGAGCCGCTGTTTGTTCCGAGTACGCCGCTCATTTGGACATCGGTTCCATCCGGATTCATGATGCCAATTTGACCACTAGGATGGTTATTTGGTCGGAAGTACTTTCCTCGCGAGAAGGCAATTTTTTTGCCATCTGGTGACCACATGGGCGAAAGCAAAAGGTCTGGAGTTCCTTCGCTGGATAGGATCGTTTTCTGAGAAGATCCGTCGGGCATAATTGAAACCAGAAGTTGACCCTGAGAACATAGCGCGATCTTCTGGCTCGTTGGCGATTGGTCGGGAAAGAAGGCTACTCCTGCTAGCTGGGTTAATCGAAAATCCGGTTGTTGAGTGAAGCCAGGGAGAATTTCGATTCCCTTCAGTTCAGACAATTTGGCGTAAACAACGACCTTGCCGTCTCGGGACCATGACGGCGAGCGTAGCTCTCCGATCGGTCCTTTTGTCACGACATCTTTGACGACTTGATTGAGCGAAATGTGGCCCTCGGCGTCAGTGCCAAGGTACTTGATGCTTCCGTCTGCACACGGTTGGGGACAACGTCGG
>JAYUOQ010000003.1:0-2280 GCA_043760685.1 Armatimonadota bacterium
CTTTTTCACAGGTTGCAGCGAGGTCACTGGCGTGAAGATAAACCATCCAGTTTGGCGGACCCAGATCGGCAGAAACGTTCATGCAGCCAGCGACTGGCGTTTCACCAACCGTGAACATCGAATAAGTTCCAACTGCTTCGCCCATGTCCATATCTATTGACCCCCAGCCAAAAAGGGACTTGTAAAAGTTCACAGCGCATTCTCGAGTTGGCCCCATATGCTCTATCCAGTTAACGGCACCACCGGAGATGTCGCTTGCCGTGCCGCCTGCAGGCTGATGAACGCTAAAGTGGGCACCACAACAATCGGTGATTCCAGCAACGATTCCGATGTCGGGAATCTCCATTGGACCATAAACGACGGTGCCACCTAGTTCGATCGCTTTAGCCATCGTTGCTTCACAATTATCTGTATGGAAGTAAAGGCCCCAATGCGGTGGCACGCCCTCCATTTCTGGGACGTTTAGATCCACAACCCCACTGAAAATGGTATCGCCGCTTTTTAGCATCCAATAGGTCATATCGGGTCCCATTGGCATTGGCTCTTTGGTCCAGCCAAAAACGTTCATGTAGAAATTGACGGTTGAGTCTACATTCGGGCTGTTGACTTCGAACCAATTGGAAATTTGAGTACTCATTGTTTCACTCCTCTTTGCATGCAGCAAAAGAATTTACGGCATTGTACCAATTTAGGTTCCGGAATGGAAGCGAGTTTGGTTAAGGCCAGATCAACTTTAATTGCGGTCAAGAAGGTGGTTTGTTTCGTGCTCAACCAATCTTTTGGTTAAGGTTTGAGGCGTCCAAATGCGTTTCGCAGTTTGAATTTCCTGGCGGAGGTTGATGTCGTTTAAAATTGATATCCACTCCTCTCGACCCTTTTCATAAAGACTTATGAGTTCATCCCATGAGGCCGTGCTAAAGCGCTGATTCTCAAATAGTGTGTAGGGATGAATCGGAATCGAACCCTTAGGATCGCCGCTTTGAATCTGTTTCAGGAGGGGTAGCCAGGCAATCTGGCATGCGGTGAGGTGACCAAGGGTTCGGTGGGGTGACTCACGGCAAAACTTTGCTACTGGCATAGGATCATGGGGTTGCATCGAATTCAAGACGAACTGATTCGCCCTAAGCTTGTCTAATAGGTTTTTCCACTTGACCTCAGTCATCTCACTTAGACCCTACTTGAGCTTTTCTTTGTACCATGCGATCAGCTTTGGAAAACCTTCGGTAAGGGTTTTAGCATCATGTCCACCTCCGGCAACGGTAATCATTGTGTGGTCAACACCGACCATTCCGAGGGCATCGTCCATGATGGTTGCCTGTTGGATTGGTACGAGCATATCCTTGTCTCCATGGATGATCATCGTCGGGGGAAATTTCGCGGATACGAAATTTATCGGCGATAGTGCTTTTCCGAGTTCGGCCACTTTTTCTTTCGAGGCATCTTTTTTGATTCCGAATGCTGGCATGAAGACCGCCATTTGGGGAGCATCAAACGGCATATAATCAGCTCGTCCCCAGTTAAGAAAATCAGTTGGTGGCATAAAAGCTCCTACCGCGTTCACTGAACTCGGAAATTGATCAACCACGTCTTTGGCATCTGGGTTTCCGTTGTCGCCGGTACCGCCAATGAGAAGTGACAGGTGTCCGCCGGCGCTCGCACCCGAAATGCCAATTCGATTAGGATTGATTCCAAATCGGGTTGCGTTGGCGTGAACGTAGCGAACAGCACGCTTTATTTGGGGGACGATTTCATTGAGCGTATATCGAGGTTGAGACCCGTGAACGACTTGAACAACCGAAATGCCTTGATCATTGAACATTTTCGAGATCAATGGGTTAATGTCCTTATGATCGGAAAACCACCCGCCGCTGCAGAGCCAAATAACGCAAGGTGCATTTGGAACAGGGGCCTTAAACACATCGAGAGTAAACGCAGCACCTCCATTCTTCATGTAGATTTGATCGGCAATCCGTTCCTGGGCTTGGGACAGAGCGGCGACGAATGAGAGAACAAAAAGTAGAGGTGCGCGTTTCATATCTGAAAGCATATCACTGATGAACTGAAATTGGACTACTTTCAGTTGTCAGTTGTCGTATGCCCGAGCAAGTGTCGGACTGAGTAGGCCTGGCCAGCATGGTAAGCCGCGTGAAAACCCTGGTATTCGACTAGGTTGCCCCACGTCCAATCGTCTCTTCCAATAATTTTATCGTCAAAACTTCGATCAACTCGGGTTACCTGGGATTTTGAAAATTCAAGAACGCGTTTGAGTTCATTTAGGAC
>JAYUOQ010000004.1:0-5683 GCA_043760685.1 Armatimonadota bacterium
TGCAAACCAGAAGCTGATCATCAGTCGGGCAATGGCATTCTACAAAACGAAAGTTAAGTGATTGGTTCCCTAATCGCAACCCTCGCACTGGGTCAACCCCAAAACTTCGTAACCATCAAGGCGGGGTCTTATCGAGTCGGAAAATTCGACCGACTCGATAGCCCCGTTCGTAACGTAACCCTCAAGGCGTTTCAAATTGCAACTTACGAAACCACGAATGAACAGTTCGAGGCATTCGTAAAAGCAACCGGATACGTCACCGACGCGGAAAAATATCACAACGCTATGGTCTTCCAACCGGGTCTAAAAGAATTCAGGTGGATTCGCGATGAAACCGCATACTGGAGGTTTCCCAACGGAAAGTCCCGCGGTGGCATTGACGACAAAATGAACCACCCCGTGACCTCAATTAGCTTTCACGACGGCAATGAGTACTGTAAATGGCTGGGCGTTCGACTCCCAACCCTCAACGAATGGGAAGTCGCCTGCCGAGCCGGAACCAAGACCGAATATTACTTCGGCGATGATGTTAGCAAAATCGGTCAATATGCAAACGTTTGGCATGGCCGCAACCATCTCCAACCCGAAGCATCCGATGGATTCATGCTCACCGCCCCGGTCGGCTCATTTTTACCAAACCAACTTGGACTCTATGACATGTATGGCAACGTCTTCGAGTTTTGCAGCGGAAGCCTACCAAGCGACAAAAAATCCGGAAAAAGGCATTCCCGAGGCGGCTCGTGGTGGTGCAGCAAAAACTCATGCTGCTTCTTCAATTCCGTCGACATTGGCTCCGTCAGCGAAAAAGCCTCGTTTAGCAACCAAGGCTTCCGTATAGCAAAGTAACTACTGCGAAGAAGCCCGCAAAATCGCATTCATCAGGAGCTTATAAGCTCCATGATTCTGAGCGCGAAACAGGATTTCCGGTCCAACCAACACAACCCTTCCTTTCCCAAAAGGGACATCAGCAACTGCAGTTGTTCCATCCAAAGCCTCTTGCCCCCATGCCCAGCCAGATCGAAGCGGAGCTTTGGAACGAAACACCCCAACCGGCTTCGCATCACCAGAAATCTTAAAGGAAGGCGAATTGTCAAACATCACGTCCACTTCGCTTCCCATGCCCCGCGTTAGCAAAGATGCCTCTAACTTGACCTGCAAAACCGACCCAGGAATATAGAATTTGGTGTTGGGCAAAGCCGCTCCCTTTTCGTCAATTAAAGCGGACTTCACTGGCAATTTCATTTGTTGAGCAAAGCTTGTTGCCGCAGAACCAATGCAGAAAATATGTCCGCCTTCCCGAACAAAGTCCTCGATCCGGTCAACCGTTCCAGCAGTCATTGAGCCCATTCTTGACCGATATCGAAAAGGAATCGTCATATCCTCCTGGCGATTCTCATTGGCTTGACCGCCAGGGCCGTCTCCTCCACGACCTCCCCCTCTAACTCCCGATCCTTTCGGAAAAATAATGATGTCAAACTTGCTCCGAAGGTCCATTTGGTCAAGATCGGGCGGATATACAACCTCAAAATCATAGCCAAACTGCTCCAACATGTATCGAGTCCAACCCGACTCCATCGAGCCACCATACTGATCCCAAAGGGCAATTCTCGGCTTCCGAGCTGGCGAAAAACCACTCGCCGGACCATTAGTCGCAACCGTCAAATTCACAATTCCCTTCGTAATCTCATCAAGCTTCAATTCGCTTCCCTGAATCTCAAATCCCCAATTCGAAGTGCCAACTTCCAAACCGCTCTTCCATGCTCTATTCGCAACCGTAAACGAGTCGTTCTGGCTGGCGGGCAAAAATATTCCCCGAGTCTCGCCCGGAAGCTTAACTGGCTTTCCAAGGCTCGCCAAATCCACCTTTTCGAATTCATATTTCATCGGGTCCAGAACCCGGTCAAACTGAACTCCCATTTGAAAAGACAACGTATAACCCGCGTTATCGTAAGGAGGAATCGGAGGTCCACCCGGATACTGGAAGTCGTTCGGATGGTCCTGCGGCTCGAACATATCGAGAATATGAGGGCGATAAGCCTGATCACACCGAACCACAAACGATCCCTTCTCCCAAACCCCGTTCGGCAGAGTCAGTCGTTGCACTTCCACGCCACATTGCATCAGCTTTTCAATAAACTTGGTCGCCGTCGCAAAATCTGGTTGGCTACTCGGAACAACATAATATCGAGCATCCCTAAGCTCCGGCTTCTTCAGCGCCTCCGCCCCGTACTTCGCAATCCGAGATGGATAGCGGGACCAACTGTCCTGCGAACCTCTCTCAACCGAATTACGGCCCGCTCGATAGAAGTCGAACAGCATCCGCTCGCGGTACCGAGAAGCATAGTCCAAAATCGCGTAATTCGCTGAAATCTCATATTCCAATGAGTCGCGAAGGTGCCACATCTTGCCACCCTCAACCGGCAAAGGAACATCGGTCGAAGGGATCTGGTACTTCTCCACAAACGGCAGCGGACCCGGATTAGGGCTGCCAAATGTCTCGGTCAAAATTCCGACCATATTGTGAAAATAAGTCGTCGTCCGCAATCCGCCATTCCACCAAGTCGAATAAAGCGTGGTATTCCGCATCGCCGTCCCCGGCTTACCTTCAGCAATCATCCGCTGGTGCATATGAGTTCCCACCAGGTCGGTCCCAATCGCAATCATCGGGTCCATATTGTAGTTAAATGGATTTCGGAACGGAGGGCAAAACATGATTGTGCCCGCCGGAGCGCTTTGATGGTGGTTATAAACAACCTGCGGGTACCACTGAGAATACAAAACCCGATTGATGTTTTTGGTCTCCGACATGTTGTTCGCATAAAAATCCCGGTTGTTGTCGTGTCCACAGTACTTTTGGTACAAAAACGGCAACCCACCCGTCGATCGAGTCTTTGGGTCACTCTTGCGCATGTACCAATCCGAGACCCAGTCGTTCCCATCCGGGTTCGCATGAACCAACAGAATCACGCAATCCTTCAGCACTCGCTTGGTTTCCGCATCTTCCTTGCTAGCAAGCCGATACGCCATTTCAATCAAGTGCTGAGTCTCAAGAACCTCGTTGGCGTGCAATCCTCCATCAATCCAAATAACCGCCTTTTGCGATTTCACAAACTTCCTGACTTCGTCGTCGTTCTTAAAGCTCTTCGCCTGGGCAAGTCGCTCATTCCCGCGTCGTATGCTCTCAAGGTTTCTCCGGTTGCTTGGGTCAGTAATGATGCACATGTACTGCTCCCGACCATCCTCTGTCTTGCCTATGCTCTCAACCGTCAATCGATCCGACTTCGCCGCCAACGCCCTCCAATACCCGGTCAGCTCGGTATAGTTCGCCAGATAATAGTCCTCGCAGGCATCATGCCCAAGAAACTCCTTCGGGCTCGGCACATTCGACCCAAAAGCCAACGAGGCTAAGGCAGCTACGACAAAAAGAATGCAACGACGCATTTCTGCACTTTACCTTTTGGAACCCGGGCAGAGGAACGACCTTTCCGATATAGGGAGGAATGGAGCTGCGAAGCAGCCAGGGACGGAGGAAGTTCCCAGACGCCCGGATTAAAGAGCATTTCGGCGGCACACTTTGTACCGCGTTTAAACCCTTCCCCCTGCTCTTTGGGAGGGGGAAGGGAAGGGATGGGGGTTCTTTAGGAGCGTCCCGCCCAACATAAAAAAGACTTTTGGAGTCTAGTATCGTGAACCCCAGTGGAATCACCCCCAGCCCCCTCAATGGTAAGATTCAATCGTTTTCCTATGCTTTGCTTTCGACTTAAGTTTTTGTGCCCTCTTCTGGTAATCACGATGGCTCTATCCGCCCGTTCCTTGGCTCAATCGCAAACCGGGCTAGTCCCCAATCCGCGAACTGCGATGATTGGACCGAAAACCAAAATTTCCTCTACTTTTCACATTGTCAACAAAGTCAACAGTTTCCAACCGGTAATCAATGCCTTCGTTGCCGATTGGAAGGTGACCGAAAGCCTGAAGGGCAAAGTACTCGAAATTAAGCAAGACCTGAGCCTTGCCGAAGAAAAATATCAAATTGAATTCGGAACAAAAATTATTGTCTCAGCTTCCACTAAGACTGGTCTAGCTTGGGCGTTGCAATCCCTCGGCCAATTGATTGATACAACTTGTGCCTACTCAAAGATAAGCGACTGGCCAGAGGTCCCTTTTCGCTGCGTGACTGTTGATGTCGCCCGAAGGTACCACTCAATTTCGACGCTCAAGACCTTGGTCCGATGGTGCCAACTCGGAAAGGTTCGGACGATGCAGCTACATCTGACCGACGACCAAAACTGGATGCTCCCAACTAAAGTGTTGCCCGGAATTGACCAACGAAATCAGCACAAGCTACCCGCATACACCGAATCAGAATTAAAAGAACTTCAAGCTTTCTCGAATGCCCGAGGAGTTGCCATTGTGCCCGAGATTGAAATGCCCGGGCACAGCTCGCTTCTAGTTGGGTCAAACCCCGAAGAATTCAAATTACATGGCTCGGAATCATCAAACTGCATTAACTTTGGCTCCCCGACAGTTCGCGCCAAAATGAAATCGCTACTCGCCGAGGTCGCCGCACTCTTTCCCGAATCGCCCTATATTCATATCGGTGGGGACGAGGCTTGGTACCCAAATGCCGAAAAAGATCCTCAGGTGAAGTCCGCCATCGAAAAGCTTGGTAACACTACCAGTCCATCCCAAGTATTCGTTGATTTCGTCTCCGAAATGGCCGAGGAAGTGATTCGACTGAAGAAGATTCCCATCGTTTGGGAAGGCTTCGGCGCCGACGAATACGCCAAGAAGCGAATTCCCAAGCAGACGGTGGTTATCGCCTGGGAAGGCACTTACTATCCAGCCGAAAAGCTGCTCGCCGATGGGTTCAACGTCGTCAACGGTGGATGGGACCCCAACTACGTCGTCAACCATTTTCCTTACGAGGCGTACACCCTCGTTCCGCTAGAACGACTCTACAAATCGAGCTACACCAAGTTCGGAATCGTTGATTGGAGCAATGGGTCGCCCTCCTCAGTCAACTTGCCGACCAGTAATCGGCTACTTGGTTCAATGCTGTGCTGGTGGGAAGGTCACGAATGGAATGCCCATCGGGTATTACCGATTCGCATCGCCTCTTTTGGCTGCCGACTATGGAATTCCGCCGGAGAGAATGACTATCAATCGTTCAAAACCAGGCTTGGCCAAGCCGGAGTAAAGGTCTCGCATCAAGCATTTCGATATCGTTACACCGTATGGGGCGGATCGGACGTTGACGAAACTCAGATTCCAACCGATCAGGCAACCATTGAACTAAGAACCACGAGTCCAAGCCAAAAGATTGCGTGGCGCACCGACGGCAAAATCCCCAAGTTCGCCGACATCAAATCACAACTAACGATCCCAATTACCAAGGATATGATTCTCACTGTTCAACCTTTCTTGGGCACTCAACCTGACGGAGAAACAGACTTCATTCCCTTTCATCGGGTAACCAAGATCAACAATTTGGCTCTGTACTGTCCAGTATCAACCAGTTGCGAAGAAGATCCTAATTTTGCCGCAAACCGCATGACCGACGGTGTCGCCGACCTTCTCGGGCCACACTGGCTGGCATACCCCAATCCGCAGTTTGCAACGATAGATTTACGTCAGGTGACGGACGTCACTCGAATCGAGGTCGTCGCATTTTGGGCGACTGGGT
>JAYUOQ010000005.1:0-16383 GCA_043760685.1 Armatimonadota bacterium
GTCCTCCGTGCCAGGGGGAGCGGCAAACGTCGCAATGAATTTGATGGCTCTGGGAGCCAATACTGGCGTGGTTGGTGTCATTGGTGATGATCCGGCTGCCGACAACCTCGAAAGCTCATTAAAGCTCAGTGGTGTTTCTCCAATCGAGATTTTTCGAGATCCATCCAGACCAACAACGAGGAAAACAAGGGTGGTAGCAAACCATTCTCATCAAGTCCTCAGAATTGACATTGAGGAAGAAACGCCAATTGAGGCGGCAATGATCGAGGCTCTCGTCAAAAAAGTCAAAGAAACCGCAAAGGGAAGAGATGTATTGCTTCTCAGCGATTATCAAAAGGGCGCAATCCCCGGTCCAGTCATTGAGCGCATTATTGCAATTGGAAAAGAACTTGGGGTTCCCGTAGTTGCCAATGCAAAACCAGGCAGCGCTCATTTTTACCGAGGAGCTGATGTTGTCAGCCTTAATCGGTTTGAAGCCTCGTCGGCAATGGGATATTTGAACCCAATAACTGACGATATCGCGGTCGAGACCGCAAAAAAGCTTCGTGAAAAACTTGAGATTGACTCGCTAGTTATCACGCTTGGCGCCAGCGGAATGGTCGTTGCGAATGACCATGAATCTCAAAGTGTTCCTGCCATCAGGGTGGAAGTTTATGATGAAGCTGGGGCCGGGGATACGGTCATTGCGACCCTGGCATTGTGCGCCACTTGCGGACCGATTGGCGTCGAAGCCCTTCGCCTTGCCTCGCACACCGCAGCATGCGTTGTGAGAAAAGTTGGAGTCGCAGTTCCTAGTGCAGAAGATCTTCAGCAAATTGCGCAGGTGTTCCGTTAGCATCAAAACGGGTATCTTAAACAACAAGGAAAAACTATGCGAGTAAGAAACAAAGAAATGCGAGTCAAACGACACCGCAAAGAGCAAATTATCAAGGGTGCAATCCGACAAGCCAAGGCTGATGCAGCCGCCGGTGTTAAGAAAGAAAAGAAAGCTGCCGCTCCAAAAGCAACGGCTGCAAAACCAGCCGCCAAGCCTGCCGCAAAAAAGGCAGCCAAGAAAACAGAAGAAGCTCCAGCAGCTGAGTAACGAATTTTGTGATGAAAAGGGGATAACCTATAGAGGTGATCACCTTTTTGCTGTCTGCCTATCTTCAATCTCCTGACTTGGTGCTGAGCCGAGGGATTCAGCTTTCAGGCCCTTTCGCCGGAGTGAACCAGCAATATTGGGATGTTACGGATGCAGAAATAGATTCACGAGGCGCGGATCTCTCGATCCCAACTATCTTTGCCCTAACCGGCAGTCCGCAACGAAAAGTACTCATTCGGTTCGGAAGCTTAGATATTGCCACCCTCCGGCAAAGCAAAATTGTTGATGGGACTCTCGTTCTCACCCTGGCCGAGAACGATAAAGCATCGCTCAAGTCCGTTAAAGTATTGAAAAGGCCATGGATGAGCCCTGGCGTGAGCGTGTTAGCACGACGCATCCAAGGGAAGGTCCAAAGCAAACCACTCGATCCCAAAGAAATTCCTTTTGCTCCCGGAGTCACGTGGAATCGTGCCGGTGGAGACGTCAGTCCTTGGCTCAGCCCTGGAGCAAGCAACCGAGACGATGCCGAATCAATTGATGAAAAAATCTCGGTTAAAGACGGAGAAATCAGAATTTCTAACCTCGGACCAACTTTGCAATATTGGAAAACCCACGAGGGCGAAAATTATGGCTTTCTGCTTGAGTTTAGTGGTGAAACGGGCATTTGGAGTTCTACTTCGCCAGAAGCACGACCAAGACTTGAACTGAAATTGGAAAAGGCAACCGTAAAAGTTCCAAACCTTTATGTGACTCACGAAGGGGATGCGGTGACATTTCGTTCAGCAATTCCCATAAAAAGCCTTGACGTCTACCGTGGAACCAGTAAAACTGCGACCGAGACTGCGTCAAAAGTGAGCCTAATCGCCAGCAATAGCTCAAAAGATCCACGCGGGTCGCTGACAAGGGTGATTGCCAATTTCGAAGATTCAACCGTTCCGCAAGAAGTTGTAACGTTTGAGCCGAGTGCACCTTGGATTAAGCAGTCTATTAGTGGAATCCGCCTTTGGAATCGCTGGATGGTTGATCAAAGCTATTACAGCTTTGCAAAATATGGTGCCCTGAAGTATGTCAACGGAGAAGGCGAAAAGGATGAGCCGTTCCTTCCTGAAGTCCACGGTCTGCTAAATGGATCCAAAATGATGGATACGATGCTCCTCGGTGGACTCGTTTTGCCCGTCAGACCGACACGAAATCCTCTGGTCCGGCAAATGAGTTCGGTGGATGGAGGTGGACTTTCGTTGGCTCAAGTTGACCTTTTGATGAACGGAAAGTTGCAGTATCCAAAGGTCACGTTGGCGAAGATCGTGAACATTGATGATCGACCACTCGAAAATGTTGAGATAAAGATCACAACGGCTAACAGCGAAACTTTGGACTTGAAATCAGATAGGTCAGGCATTTTCCTAATGCCCAAATTGCCCGAAGGAGCGTCTGGTGATGCGACGATAACGGCAACGCTTAACGGAGTTACTCAGGTGCTGAAGACGCCGTTGACAAGTTTTTCGGATCTATTTGCAAGAGGCAATCAGCTTGCTATCTCTATTGACCTTCCATTTAATATGAGTCCGTGGCCGATCAATACCGAGACCAACCTTGTGCTCGGCAAGCCTACCAGTGACAGTGCAAAGTCATTTCCTGCTCAACTTGTCGGTTTAACAGATGAGAGCCAAGACACGGAATATACGCTACCTGCCAAAGGTTGGGTAGAAGTTGACCTCGGGCGCGATCGACTACTGGGTGAATTTGTTCTTCAAGGAGAGGTACCAAAGCAGTTCCGCGTGAAGGTTTACGGAACGACCGACAAGGTCGATGTCGCCGACTTGTGGATTGACGAAGTGAACACAGAAAAATTCCGCCAGGCATACGAAATGCCCGGAGACTTGACGTATCGCCCTTCTCCGAACACGGCTCGTTACATTCGAATTGAAAACTTAACCGATAAGCCAGCGAAGCTGAAAGGAATCAAACTGTTTGCGGCGAAAAAGCCTTAGCCCTTTGGTACCGCGCCTAATTTAGCTGCTTCCTCGGGTGAAATAACTTTCACTTGGTCAGTTTTAACCGTTGGCTTCAAGTCTTCGTCGGTAAGTGGTTTGTCACTCTTGGACCATTTGATGTTCAGCGAGGATGAAATCTTTTTCTTGTCGAACACGGCCGCGCTAAATGAAACTGGCAACTTCATAGTCGGCTCAATCACGATTTCGTAGCGTCGAGCGGGCTTCGTGGGAGATTCCATGACTACCCGCTGGTAGCTCGTTGCGCCAAACTTCTTGGATTCGACACTGATCTTCCATTTTGCCTTTTTGGCTGCGGTAACCAACTCTGTCAACGGCTTTCTGGCTGTACCTACACTGGCGCAGAGATAGTGCGTTGAGTCCAGAGCCCAACCGTTCAAAACATCTTTGTTTGGTTCGACACGTCCCGATTGATATTTGTCCCCGACGAGAGTCGAATACTTTCCGTCCTTCTTCGCAACAATAAATGTTTCAGGATGTGCACTTCCGCCTGGTGCGTAGGTCATGTAATTCAAAAGGTAACGATTCTGATCGGCGATAAGGCTGCCCTGGTGGAAGAATCCTTTTGCATTTCCGTAAGCGAAATCGTTGTGAAGCATCATTCGGACATTTTTAACGCCTTTCATTGAAGAATCAACCGAGTCAGTAAGTTTTAATACTTCAGTTTGACTTTTGGTCCATCCACCTTGACCAGCAGCTGTTGGATCGGGAATTTTCGGCAGTTCCTTCTTGCCCTTATTATCAATAAGAGCCTTTACATCTGATTTGTTCGGCGCTGGTGGTTTATTTGTATCAGGAAGCGAGGTAGTTGTAGGTGGCACTTTAGTCGGCGAAGGTGTGTTGTTCGCGACCGTCGGCGGCTTTGATGGCTCCGCTGGGGCATTAATAGTAACCACAGGAGCATTGTTTGTGGCTTCAGGTGCGTTATTTGTAACCGCAGGGGCATTGTTCGCTTCTACAGGAGCATTGTTGGCTGCATCAACCGGTTGGTTATTGCTTACCGCCGGAATTACGGGTGCGTTATTCGTTTCTTCCTTGGCGCAACCACTCAATCCGATGGCGATCAGCGCCAAAATTCCAAAACTCAGTTTCATTCCCTTCATTGTATCGTTGATTCCTTCACAGGACTATTCGCCCACATCGTAATATCTAAGTCAGCAAACGGAGCGTCCTTTTGTTGACACTCCAAAAGAAACTCTTGTTCCTTGCTCGTTAGTTCCCCACCGCCAAAGACACGCTCGGCATAGCTGTACAGAACTTGGAACCGATCGACGTGATCGGAGAACCTGATTTCTGCGTAATCCTTCGCCGCAAAAGTCGAGATCAAGAACTGCCAGTCACTTGCCTCAGCTAATAGCATTTCGCGTGCGGCCTGACGAATAATCTCGTCTGCTGCTCCGCCTGCCCAATCACGCGACATTTTGCGCATTTTGCGCTCGCAATCATAGAGCTTCTCCCAAGTCCATAAGTTGTCATTGTTCAGCCAGATATAGTGGTAACCACCTTCACCCCACGATCCTTCGGGAAGGGTTATCAAGTGCTTTGCTGGGTCGATGTCCAGCACGTCGCCGCCACTTACCATGTCCACGGTGCCATCTTCATGGAGTAGCTTTGCGAGCTCATAGAGGAACTCCGGGCCTTCCCACCACCAGTGTCCAAATAGCTCAGTATCGTACATCGCGACCACAGTACCATTGCGATCCGCCTGACCTTTGTAAGTTGCCAAAGTGGTTTTGAGAACTTCGACCATATCGGCGGCATGGTCATGGATTTTTTCAAATGCCTTGTAAGGATCGTATGGAGCTTTTTGACCCAAGTCGGCCTTGTTCTCGCTGATGCGCCAATATTTGTGTCGCCCAGGATAGAGTTGCTTGTGAAATTCGAGGTACATCGGGTCGCCCGGGTAACCGACTTCGCCTGACCAAACCTTGACGGTTGTTTCTTGGTCACGCGCAAAGCAAACCACGCCGTTTGGCAACATATAGTGCTCGTACTCGCTTCGCTCTTCGGCGGGAGGAGTGAAGTACTTGCTGCTACGAGCAAACATCTCGGCGAGCTGGGGGAATTTGGCCCCGTAAGTTCCAATTGGGCTTCCACCCCGGATCATGTGATAGTCGACGAAAAAGTACTCAATACCCTCGTCCTTCAATATTTCTTCGGTACCCATTCGGGACCAGGGTGTTGCATTGTCGTCGGTCGGTGGCTTCCAGTCGTACCGGGGTCGGTAAGCGCACTCAGGGAGCCAGATTCCTCTCGGCTGCTTGCCAAAATGCTTCTTGTAGGTATCAACGCCTAACTTCACTTGGACTTTACAGCTCTCGTCGGTGCCGAGTAGCGGTTGGTATCCGTGGGTCGCGCCGCTGGTGATTACTTCGATCGAACCTTGATCTTGGAAGTATCGAAATCCAGCGATGATCGACTTGTCCCACCGGTTCAGAAATTGGTCGAGCTGTTTCTCGTATTGTCCGATCCAAAAGTGAGAAAGTCCTTCCATCCACATGGGACCCTCTTGGCGAAACGTCTTGGCATCTACTTTGGCTGCGGCAATCTTTTCGGCGCAGTACTCGATGAGGCTCTCTTTGAACGATGGATCTTCGAGTTGCTCGGCAAGAATTGGGGTCATGTTGACCGTCCAGCGTGGCTTGATTCCTTGAGCCAGCAATCGGTCAAGAGAATGTAAGAGCGGAAGGTAGCATTCGATGGCAGCTTCGTGGATCCAGTCGGTTCCGTGCGGGCTCTTGCCATGGCTGAGAACGTACGGCATGTGCGAGTGGAGACAAAGCAGAAGCCGACCAATAGCCATAGTTCAGTTTAGCTTATGGAGCGAGGACGGAGGCGGCAACTTGTGCCTGAGTCATTGTGTTTAGTCTCTGAAAAGCACTTTGTTCGCTGCCTCCATAGCAGCGAATAGGTGAACCTAACAATCAGTGACGTTCTCCGCTTTGGAGGCTAAGAAAGCCAGATTCGTCGTGACATTCAACACGAGGAACCACCTAAAGCTTCCCGACCATCTGAGCAATCACACAATCATCTGCTCGATAATGCTGTTCACGATGGCAAACGACTCATCCACGTCGCGATTAAACGCCAAACCGACGTCCCCCGCTTCGTAAAGGTCACTTCCACCACCGGACGAGTATTCGTGAAATTGAATAACCAGGTTGTTTGCCGACCAGTTAGGGAAGCCGTCAATCTTTCCGTCGAGGACAATTACCATCCGCTTCTCGTTCGTGTCGAGAAACCGAAACATATTCTGCAAATCCGTAAATTGCAAGTCGGGACGCACACAAGGAAACTGCTCGGCAAACCAAGGGTCACGACTAAAGAGGAGCGCGTGGTCAACAAGTTCGGAATTCATACCCCCCCATGATGAATCATTTCGAGTGTCGGGAACAGGATAGGTAATGTTCGCTACAATTGGCAGATCCATGTCCGATCCAATTGGTAGTGAAATTTCGTGAGGAAAGTAGGCCATTCAAAGTAGAAGTTGGCTCCGGTTAGGATGAATGCCGAAGAATATTTGAGGTAATTTTACAAAACCTTGCCGTCAAACTGCGCTCTCTATATTAGTCAGCAGGACTACTTATCGATCGAAACGATGATGAATTCTGGTGGCTCGGTAATCCCATCTCGGTCGGAAACCGAGAGTGGACTTAAATATCGATATCAATGGCCGGATCTCGAAGTGTCAGTTTCAGAAATGCCAAAGTCACGAGTGCCGCAGCACTTATTGGAATTTGAAAATTATGTTCGTAATTCAATTTCGAAAGGCGCCTCAATAAATGACGCTCAAGACATCATCGACCAAATAAGGAAAACAAGGCTAGTGGTTGGAGTTGTCGCTAGCCCAGACTTTGATAGCGAAACCAGAGCGGAATCAATCGTTGGCGCCATTTGCGATGAGCTTCATGCAATGATGTTCTTCAATAATACGCTTTACCGTTGGGATGGTCAGATCCTGGTGCCGGCAGGACTTTGAACCAAATGGGATATTGCCGGTAGCAAACCCCGAATTTGATTCGCGAATATGGTCTTTGACACTGAAGGAATGGCGGACCTACTGTGTGAAATGGCGAGCGGTGGTTGCATCAATAGTCCATTGCACGTTTACGGAAAGGCGCACGAAGCCGAGATTTGGAAACAGTGGAAGCAGGACGTAGCAAGCGGCAACAAGGTCAAAGACTGGATCGGAACGTATAACCAAACCGAGCCTCGCCCGGGTGACCTGGGTTACTTCGTGGGATATAAGATTTGCGAGGCGTACGTTAATAAAGCGCCAGATAAGCTGAAGGCAATTCGCGAACTCCTGACTCGAACCGACGCAGAGAAGGTCGTTGAAGAGTCGGGCTACGATCCAAAAGCCTAAACAAGAAGGGTCGTCGTCACCCATGATCATAGGGAAAGGACAAATGAGACCTTTCCCTCGACCAAATGAAAACTACTTTTGCTTTCGTTTTCGTCGAATCAGAGCGATGGCGCCTAGTCCAAGGACAGCAAAAGAAGCGGGTTCTGGCACCGCCGCAATTGTCGCCGTATATAGAGTGTTGCTATTTACCGTTCTCACATGGACGCCATAACCTTCAACGGTTCCTGAAATGGAATTGAAGTGAAATGATTGCGAACCGCCTTGGGTAATTCCCGTATTTGGATTTGTCTTGAACCCAACAATTCCACCTGAACCGGAGTAATTTGAGTCGAATCCCCAGCTGCCAATAGTCGAGCCAGTTCCTGAGAGATCGTCATCGTTGTCAAGGGCCCAAAAGCCGAAAATGTCGGTAACGGTATCAGTTACGCCATTGATGGTTATGGTAGATCCAACGGCCAAACCGACCGTAAAGTCGGTTGAGTTAACTTTGGTTACCGATACACCTGTTAATGCGTTCGGGGTCAAGAAGGAGCTTCTTGATTGAGCAAACGAAGTTGCTGAAAGAATTGATATTCCGACTATTGGAACTAATAGCCGCGTTATGGATTGTTTCATTTGAATTTCTCGCAAATGGCACCGGAAGTGCCACGGTAAGTAGCAAAGCAAAAAACATGCCATCTAGGTTTAATTCAAGACCTACATTTAAGACCCTCCGGTGAATTGAAGCCAAAGCTGGTTAATTTCAAAGCGTATGAAGATACTGGAGTCTGCGTAGGAGCGAGATAAATTCAAACCTCAAACGCTTTCGTCTACTTCACATGATATGAATTTGAATCTCTGAGCGCGCTTTCCAAAACCTACCGAACAATTTCCCGACTTCGTCGTCAAACATCTACACAAAGGAAAATTGATCATGGATTTCATTCAGACGAAAATTGGTAAGGAGAGAGTAAGCGTTCGCGTTAAGCCGAGCTATTGCCACCCGTATCCCACTTCGTCTGGGCAATGCCTGCTATGATCTGAACTCACCAAAAAAGATTTAAGGATGGCACCTCGCTCAGAACACTGAGCGGGGTGTTCTTATGTGTGCCGACATTGGTCTTGGACCACGAAATGCCAGTTGAGTCATAGCATAGCGGTTAATGCGCTCGGCTGTGGACCGAGAGAGGAAGATTCGATTTCTTCTGATTCAACTGGCAAGACAATTTGACAAAAGAATAAGTGCAAGGCTGGGATTATATCAATGGTTAGATTTCCTGTTTTGGAAACAGGCGGCTGTAGGTTCGAGTCCTGCATCCCAGACTTGCATAGAGAAAATATTGGGGGTGCGCTAGAGATGGAGAGCTAGGGCGGTCTGTAACACCGTCGTCGCGAGACTGAATGGATTCGAATTCCTTAACCCCCACCAGAATTTTGATATGTAAGGTTGACATTGCCAAACTTTAATTTCTCTCTCTTGAAAGTTCAGCCATTCGGAAACGGCTTTCGACTGCCTTCTCGCAGCGTCCCTTCGTTCCTCGTGCTTCGGTGGACTCCGTCAACGCAGATGTCGGAGTCAGTGCCACAAAATTTGCATTTTTCCGAGATAACCCTACGCGCGAGGTGGCTCGCCATCATGAATCATTTGCGCTATTAATAATGGATTCAATCGATCACTTTCTAAACTCGACAGTAGGACCTATGGATTTGTAGCTCTTTAATCGACATTTCACTTATCTTTATGATCAAAAAACAGTTGTATCGTTTTAGAAGGCTTGGTATGATTTAGCTGCAAAGTGGCAAATCGGGCATTAATTTCTATTGGAGTTAATAGGGTGGGTAATTTAACACCCTTGATCGGGGCTGCCCAAGGAGCATTGGATTTATGGGAGTGGGCGAGCCAACAAGAAGGTGTTTACGCCAGGGCCTTCACCGACATTGATGGCACTACGCGGGTTACGAGGAGGGATATATACGAAGAAATCCGCCGTCTCGCAGATGAAGAACCTCTTGATCACCTTTGTATTTATTTTGCAGGCCACGGAATCGTTAACTCGAATTATGAAGAAGTCCTATTTCTTACTGGAGCACAAGAGGACCCAGTTGAGGCAATTAACTTAAGTGCAAGCTGTACATTAGCCCGAGTTAGCGGCATTGGCCATGTTACATTTATTAGTGACGCATGCCGACTGCCTCCAGCCAACTTTCAGCAGCTAGGCACAAATGGTTCCCCGATTTTTCCAAACCTAGAGAGGGAAGAATCTGAAGTAAATATTGATGTACTGTATGCGGCAAAACCTAGTAAAGCCGCATATGAGGGCGCTCTGGCTCATCAGTGTAATGGAATCTTTACGACCGAACTACTGAAAGCCATTCGGGACCCGGTAGGAAATGGACTCAAACTTTTTAACGACAGTGGAAGGGCTGCCCTAAGCTGCGAAGAAGCGAGTGCCTTCTTGCGTGTAGCGGTGCCAGAGGCTCTAAGTAAGATTACGGAAGTGAAGACCCAAAATCCAGATTTTCGAATTGAATCTCGCGAGCCTAAGTGTTTGAGTAAATATGGGGGATTTGACTCTGATTATAAAAGTAATCGGTCAATCTGGCCCAAACCGACCCTGAAGGAAAAGGTGGTCAATGCTGATATAGCTATAGAAAGTTCCCGGGCCGTTGCGGGAAGTCATGGACCGATGGCCGTGGCAGGGACTTTTGGTATAGGTGAAGGAATTTCAATTCCTGACAATGTAGCATTTAGGTTAATAGGTGGAAAGCGGAACTATAAAGCTGATCTAACATTCGAGATTCCAAACGACGACAATGCTCTATATATTCGACACATTCCATTAAAAGGCGCTTCTCGGCGCGAACCAATTCCCCTTACGACCCCAAGCGGTATTTTGCCGCTCGTCTCCATACCAGGATATGTTGCAACTGTTGACTCGTCGTCGACAAGGCTCAAAGGCTATTGGTACGAGCCAGCAGATCCTTGGAGTCGTGAAAACGAGGGAGAAATGGCTAGGACACTTCGAGCTGACGTAAGTAGACGATTGTATAGAGGTGAACTTACGCTATCCTTTCTTTCGAACTCAAAGTTCGCCGATAGAATTCGTCAACTTAAGGCATTTGATCCGATGTTAGGTGTTGTAGCGGCCTATGTGTATGCTGAAAGTGGCAGAAAGGACCAGATTGCATCCATACGTTCTTTCATGCTAAACGACCTTCAAGGTCGAGAAATTTTTGATGTGGTGATGCTAGCTAGAATTTTTGGAATGGCGGAGAATTGGCCTTACATGGAAATGCTGAGTCCATTTCCGATGCTGTCCCGGGGGTGGGCCTACATAAAGGATCTTCCCCAGTACGAGGAAATAGCTTGGATGGAAAAGGCCCTGGTGCCAGGTATCTGGACACAATTTAACCAGAGCCGATTAGAAGAATTCAGACCTCGTTCGTTTGAAAGGTGGTGGTAAATGAAATATCTTATGTTACATGGTCGTGCCCAACAAGGCAAAGATCCGATAAAACTGCGCGACGATTGGATCGCAAGTTTTAACAAGGGGAGGCTGTCCGTTGGTAAGGACGCGATCTCGGAAGGCGATGTCATCTTTCCATTTTATGGAGATCGATTGGACGAACTTATCAAGAAGTTCGAATTAAACGATGACAACCTTAGAGCAAGAGGTAGCGAAGAAGGCGGCAAAATTCTAACTATCCAGTATGAGATAGCTCAAGAATTAGCCGCAAAATCTGAGATTACTGAGACAATGATTCTTGAAGAATATAGAGGTGAGCTCATTGATCGCGGACCGTTAAATTGGGAGTGGGTTCAAAGTATATTGCGAGTTTTGGATCGCACCAAGATTGGCGACTGGAGCATCAACAAATTCACCCATGACACGGCTATTTATTTAAACGAGGAAAGCATACGAAATATCATTAATGAGATTGTTATTGACGCGGTAGGAGATGAAACGGCCATTTGGGTAACTCACTCGATGGGCACCATTGTCGGCTTTGATGTCCTTTCTAAGAACCCTCAGCTAGTTGTTCCTGAATTCCATACCCTGGGATCTCCGCTTGGAGTGGAGGCGGTCCAGTCAAGGCTTTCTCGTAGAAATCGGAAGCCCGACGGCGTTGGCTCTTGGTTTAATTTTTACGATGATCGAGACGTGGTGCCGCTGTATCCCCTCACAGCCGCATCGGGATGGAATTTAACGCCGCCGATTGAGAATTTTCGAGTCAAAAACTTGGATAATGAGGACCCTCACAATATCCTCGGATATCTCAGTGAAGGAAGTTTCAGCCAAAACTGTAGTTAGCTCGGTCGTCAAGATTGTTTGCACGAGCCAATCTAGCTAAAATCTCACTATGGGAACGTACGGGCAACTTGAAATTGGAAAGCTTGAAGTTTTGAGTTTCAAGAGTGGCTTGCCGTCTTTTGCTACCGCCCTTTTTACGGAGGGTGACCGCAGAGAATACCAGCGTGAGCGTGAATGGTGGGAACCCGAAGAAGGCGAGGAACACCAATATGAATGGGCAATCGAGTATAGATGCTCAGCTGCAGTTGCGAAAGCGAGATTGGAGGCCCTTGGCTACAGCATTGGAGCTGCTCGCCGTGCCTTTGAAGTGGGCTTGCGAGCATATGGCGAATCAGACCGGAGCCTATTCTTTGATAGAAATTCAGAAGGGCAGTTTGATTACAATATGGGTGCCACCAAGCAGTTTGTAGATTCATTCACATTCGAAAAGTTGATTGGAATCTTAAAAAGGCTGGTCAAAGGCACAGCGGCCGTTTCATATCCTTCGGAAAAAAATCGAAAGAGCGTAGAAACGCAGTTCGTTACTACGGTCGATGAGTCATTCTTCGGATTTTTCAATGTAGATCCCTTTCACGCTCTTCGCGCAATTGTTGAAGCCGCTCCGAAAGATGACCTGCATTTGGACTTGACCGAACTTATTGAAAATGGGTGGGTCGCTGATGACGTGCCTCTGTGTGATGCAAAGCCGAAGTTCATTGTATTGACTGAAGGAAAATCAGACCGTCTCATTCTTTCTGCAGCTCTTCAAAGTCGATTCCCTCATATGGCCCCATATTATTCATTTCTTGACTTTGAATTAGGCAACCTTGGGGGTGGGACTGGGCAACTTGTAAATCTAGTGAAGGCTCTGGCTGGAGCACAGTTTTCAGAGCGAATTATAGCTATATTTGACAATGACACAGCAGCTAAGGATGCACTGCACGCAATAAAATTCGAACTTCCCGCAAATATCAGGGTTTTTGTTCTGCCAGAACTTTCATTTGCAAAAAAGTATCCCACCGAAGGTCCTCAAGGAAAAACCAGATCAAATATAAATGGTCGAGCAGTATCGCTTGAATTGTTTCTTGGTAAGAACAATCTGGTCGATGAAGCAGGTGATTTTCTTCCTGTTATTTGGACGTCCTATATGCCTGGAGCCAAAGAGTACCAAGGTGAGATAAAAGACAAAGCCAGTGTTCAGGATAGGTTCTTAGAAGCGCTCAAAAACCCTGAATTGTTCGAAGAACAGGACTGGTCAGCTATGGACCAGTTGTTTCAGGGTCTTTTCTCAGCATTTTCAGATACAGCGGCAACAGGCTTTGACGAGTACATGTATTGACCGAAATGAGTATGCGATAAACGAGTTTCAGGATGTTGCGAAGTTAGGTGACTCGGTTGTTAGAAGTTAGAATCGAGAGACACTTGTTTAGACCCTGTAACTCGAAAATAGTCCTTTGCTCAATAGTCACCTGAGTTTGATTTTTGAGGAATACTATCAAAGGTGGAAAACTTGGTTGCTTCAAGTAAAAAGAGTGCTCTAGATGGCATGGAGATGTTTCTACGGAATTTTGGCCACATTCCCGACGACAAATTGACCTGGACGCCGACGCCGACCGCGAAGTCCGCCATTCGCGTTGCCGCCCACACCGCCCTCTACGCCGGAAGATTCGCCCAAATGATTCGGGATAGGAAAATCCCGGCAGTAGAAAACCTTGACGAATGGTTGGCCGAAAGAAACGCCGAGGAAGTCGCGATCACCAACCGAACTGAGATGGAGCGGATCTTTCGCGAGGGAACTGAAGAAGTCATTGCTGCTCTCGACTCACTGAGTGAAGAAGAAGTTGGAATGACCTTAGATTCAGGCATGGGGTGGTCGCTGCCGATGACACAGTTGATGGGGTTTGCCGGTTGGCATGCGACTCTCCACTGTGGGCAGATTGACTACTTGCAGACTTGTTGGGGTGACCAAGAAGTGCATTTGAGTTGAGAGCTTGGAGTTGGGAGTTGGGAGTTGGTTAATCATCCACCCCGTCAGACCGACAAAGTCACCGGACTGCCACCCCTCCCAGCTTCGGAGGGGATCTAGGCTAAAGCCAGGTAGAGGTTGCTCAAATGTTCAGACTCATTTCTCCAATCCGGGCGGCTCTGTTGCGGCTCTAAGAACTTCGTTCCTCCCTTCCGGAATGTCGCGGAAACGACAGGCACCCAGACTCCCGAAGTAAACTCCTCGAATCATGATGCAACCTTGGTTTCCTGACGCAAAGCTTGGCATTTTTATTCACTACGGAATCTACGCCGTTGAGGGAATTCCTGAGTCGTGGTCGATGTTCAGCGGTCAGGTGACTCCCGAATTGTATTGGAGCCAGCTTGACGGATTCACGGCATCGAATTATCACCCAATCCAGTGGGCTGAGCTATTTGCGAAAGCAGGCGCGAAGTACGCCGTGTTAACCACCAAGCACCATGATGGAGTAGCACTGTGGGACACCAAGCAGAACGGTCGAAGTGTAGTCAAGGACACGCCAGCTGGGCGCGATTTGATCACACCTTACGCTAATGCGTTACGGGCAAAGGGACTGAAGGTTGGTTTCTATTTCAGCCACCTCGATTGGGCGCATCCGGACTATGCATCAATCCGACCCAAGGAGTCTCACTATACGGATTACTCCAACCAATTTGCATTTCCAGCTGAAGGAGAGGAAGATCCGGCGGCGTGGGAGCGATTTTTGGAGTTTCATCGGGCTCAACTAGAAGAGCTTTGCACTGAGTTTGGCGAAGTCGATCTGCTCTGGTTTGATGGTGACTGGGAGCGGGACGAGCGGCAGTGGCGAATGAAGGAGCTTCGAGATCAATTGCATGCGATGCAGCCAAATGTGATCATCAATTCCCGAATGCTTGGTTATGGTGACTACGCGACGCCAGAGCAAGGGCAGCCGGTCGCGGCTCCAGATGGGGTTTGGGAATTCTGCATGACGGTTAATGACTCGTGGGGGTTCCAGAAGCAGGACTCCAACGAGAAGTCCGTGAAGCGGCTGATTCGCATTTTTGCCGAGACGATTGGGCTTGGTGGGAATCTTTTGCTTGACGTCGGACCAACCGAAGATGGTGCGATTACGCCAGTTCAGACCGATCGATTGTTGGGGCTGGGACGATGGGTGCATAAGCACGAGGATGCGATCTTTGGTTCGGTTGCAGGTCTTCCTGGTGGACTTTTCTACGGAACGTCGACACTGGCAAAGGACGGTTGCACGTTGTACCTGATGCAATTCGATTCGCCACGCGAATTTGTGAACGTTCGTGGAATAGCGACTAACGTGAAGTCTGTATCGGTGGTCGGGACTGGTCAGGATTTGTCGTTCCAGAAGACCATAATGGCGGACTGGATGGGCGTTCCCTCGGATCTTGAAATTCAGATTCCGGAAGGGTTTGTGCCAGACGAGGACTGCACGGTTTACAAGGTTGAGTTGGAGGGTCCGATTAAGCTAAACCTAGGAAAGGGTCGGAGTTAAGGGAAGTCGGCCGTCAACCGATTACCGTCAACCGTGAATTGGCTGACGGCAAACGAATGCCGACAAAAGTCTTTAGTCACAACGCCAATACCAAGTGTCGTCATAAGCGACTCCTGTGCCGGTGGGTTCGCTTGATCTATGACCGACAGGATCGACAATTGAGTTATCGAACTGACCGATGTTCACGACTGACTTTGCGTGCGAATCGGCGTAGATGACGCTTCCGCCGACCGAAGACCACTGTTTGTAATAGCCACAGTCATAGCCGTATCGGGTGCAGGCGGGGTCGTTCTTCTTGTCGAAAAACGGCATCATTTCGAGCCTAATAGAGCGGGTGTTTGATGGGTCTTCGAATTGGGTGTCGGTTACGACCCAGTTTTCGGTTCGCGGAGCATCGTTTTGCATACTAAATCCGGCAACGGTGGTAAAGCTACACTTGTTGAACCGATAAGACGAGCCATATGCTTGCCAATAGGTATCGCTTGGTCGACTGGCAAGTCCCGGGTCGATAGCGAGATAGGGTCCTCCTAAGTCGATTGGGCTCTTGAAGATTTCTTTGCTCTTACAGTAGGGAATCAGGAGCATCTCGGTGCCGAGGTGCCCATTGATCCACAGGGCAGGAGTCGTATTGTATGCGTGAAAAATCGGAAGGACATCGTCATTGTCGCCGCTATACATCTTTTGGGAAAGTGCAATTTGCTTGGCGTTACTGAGGCACGCAGTTCGCTTGGCAGCTTCTTTGGCTTGAGCAAAGACAGGGAAGAGGATTGCCGCAAGGATGGCGATGATCGCGATAACGACAAGGAGTTCGATGAGAGTAAATGCTCGTTTCATATTTTCTACCTGAACTGCCGCAAATAATTTCGCGGCATGGCAGGGAAATGAATCCAAGCCGAGCTCACGCAATCCCTACACTGGTACTAACCAGATCAGGTTCAAAGGGTATAACGGTTCGATTCCGTATCTCAGCCTATTCAGGCACCCCTTGCGAGCAATTCGTTTACTTATGTTACTCGAAAACTACTTCGTTCTAAACGGGGCGGCAGGAAGCCCAGATTTGTTGAACAGTGTCACGACAGGATCATCGTCCCAGCCGTATCGAACTTGAGTGGGTTCCTTGACTCCCGGTGCCGAGAGAACG
>JAYUOQ010000006.1:0-2254 GCA_043760685.1 Armatimonadota bacterium
ATTTGATTTCCCATAACTCACTTTTACTCATGAACTGCATTTGGCGTGGCGACGCAAGCTGAGAAACAAGTGGATCACAGTCTGAAAGGTGATTACAGAGGACGATCAATCCGCCAGTCCGAGGGATGTTTTGTTTATTGCGAATCCGTATGGGACCAAGAACAGTAAAGAGCGGAAAGCCAATAAACCAACGTAGCAGCGAGATCAATATCTGTGGCGGTGCTTTTGGTAATTCAATATCTCGAGCGATGGGCTACCTCCTTTAATGTAGCAAAGTAAGTTCGGTGCTCCAGAGCAAGAACCCGTGCCGCCAACGCCTCAGGAGTGTCATCTGGCAAAACGGAACATCGCTCTTGCCTAATAACGTCACCTTCATCGTAATTCTTGGTCACGTAGTGAACGGTACATCCAGATTCAGCCTCTCCGGCAGCAATAACGGCCTCATGAACATGAATTCCGTACATCCCTTTTCCTCCAAATTTCGGCAAAAGCGCAGGGTGAATATTTAAGATTCGATGATCCCATTTGTTGACGATGGATTCCGGCAAGAGTCTTAAAAAGCCAGCCAAGCAAATCCAATCTGAACCCTCAAGTGCTTTTGCCATTTCCTGTTCAAAGTTATCGCCAAATTCAACAATCGTAGTCTTCAAACCTAGTTCACGAGCGGCGTGAATCGCCGGAGCATCAGCTTTTGAACCGATAACTTTGTGAACGACAAATCCCGGAGCGGCTGAAATATGCTGGGCAAGAGCAACCATGTTGCTTCCCCTCCCCTTCGTCCCGACAATGATGCTGATCTGCGTCACAAATTCTGCTTTCAAGCCTACCTTGAAGGTGGGCTTTTCAGGATTTTTAAGTGTTGACCGAGTCACAATAATCTCGATGTCCAACAAAGTCCGAGTCCTCGTTTGGGACGAGAACCCTTCACACCGCTCGATGGAAATTTATCCAGATAGCCTTCGAACTGCTATTGCAGCCGGATTGAAAGAGCGAGATACAGCTAACGAACTAATTGTTTCAACCGCTTGCCTTGATGACGAAAATCAAGGCGTATCTCAAGCAGTCCTCGATAACACCGACGTTCTCATTTGGTGGGGGCACGCTCGCCATGGTGAAGTGAAGGATGAAATTGCCGAAATGGTGAAGAATCAGGTCCATAAGAAAGGAATGGGATTCATTTGTCTTCACTCGGGACATTACAGCAAGACATTTAAAGCAGTACTTAACTGTACTGGACATCTCTTTGGTGGTTGGAGAGAAGCCGATGATGTCGAGACAATCCAAGTTTGTGCTCCGTGGCATCCAATCGCTGAGGGCGTAAGCAACTTCGTGATTGATGAGGAAGAGATGTATGGCTCACCATTCGATACTCCTCCACCTCTTACCAACATCTTCCAGTCGCACTTTTCGGTCGGAAATGAGTCGTTCCCTAGTGGCATGACTTGGACAGTTGGCGACGGAATCGACCCAGAATTCACATCTGGCCCTGGAAATGGCGTGAATCAAGGCTACGGTATCGGACGAGTTTTCTATTTCCGACCAGGTCACGAAACCTATCCAACCTATTTCAATGCTGACGTGAGAACCGTAATCTACAACGGCGTTCGATGGGCAGCAAAAATAACCGGTTAGAATTAATTGGGTAACGTGTAAAAATGAAGTCCCGCTGGCTCGTCTTGTTCGTTGCCCTATCTGCCGTCGGTTGTCAACCGACTCCTGATGTCAACGGAATGAATGCTGAAGGTCAAGCAACGGTAAACACTCCTCCGCAAAATGAAAAAGCCGGCGGAGTTGCACCGATGGCCGGTGGCGCTGGTGGAATGACTCCAATGTCCGGCACCGATTCTGTCGGTGGAGCAGGTGGCGGGGGCGTGGGGCAAGCGGCAAAGCAAATGGCGAAGGATAAAGCTTCAAACATGGGAAGCGGGAGCCTCGGTCAAGGCGAGAAAGACGATTCCGGGCAGTAGAATTTGAACCTAATTCCCTAATATCCTTAGCTGAACTCCAATTTTGAGTCTGGATTTGTTGGCAAAAGCGCGCATAATTTTTGTATGCATTTCGCAACTAAGGCACTTCGAGTGGGTCAAGAACCAGATCCAAAGTATCGGGCAGTCGTCCCGCCGATCTACCAGTCATCCACGTTTGCCTGGGAAGACCTCGATCACATTCCGCCTATCGATTACTCCCGATGCCAAAACCCAACCCGCGAAATGCTTGAGAAGGTCATTGCCGCACTTGAAAATGGGACTCATTG
>JAYUOQ010000007.1:0-5630 GCA_043760685.1 Armatimonadota bacterium
AAATCCTCACACCCTTGCTGAGATAAGCCACTTCTTTGAGGTCTATAAGACCCTAGAAGATAAGGCTGTGGAAATCACTGGTTGGCACGGACCAGAACTCGCAATCGAGCTGATCCAGAAGTATCGGACCGACAAGTAACCGGCACAAAACGGCCAATTTGCCAGTATAGTGGTTTCAGAGGAGTAATCAACTTGAAGATATTGTCCATTTCGATGCTGTTAGGGCTGTGTGTGAACGGTTTTGCCCAATTGGGGCAAGTCACCCTCGGAAAGGCCATGCCGATTGACATTCATGTGGTTGAAGCTAAATGGCAACCAGCGGGGCAAGCACTGATCTACAAGCGCGAAGAAGAGTCTGGCTTTAGCCTAGGAATCTATGGGATTGGACACCGCGAAGGAAAGGTAGTCATTCCGATTCAGAAAGAAGACACTTGGGACACTAACTGGCTCGCCGACTCCAATTCTGCCCTTGTAGTAGTCAGAGGTCCAGCGAAAAAAGCGACTGCAAAATCAACTCAAATTCGCATTTATCTGGTCGACGGAAAAACCCAATCAGCAAGACAGTTCTTCGATCAAACCTATGAAGACAAAGCGGTCCCGTCCGTTGAAGTCGAGACTTCGCCCGGACTCAAGCACGCAATTGTGACTTTCCGAAGTACGCCTGACTCAAAAACTAAGGGTGCAATAACCTCTACCCATATGGTCCTAACTTCGGGTGGCGGAAGTTTTGTTGCTTCACTCGATCTTGACAAGGCAGAAAAAGAGGGATTGAGCGGCCCAAATTGGTCGCTTGATGGCACCGCGATCTACTCAAGTTTGCCCCAGAATCAGTTCAGAGTTCTTTCTAGAAATGACAAGGCTGTCGCCGGTGACAAGGTTGGAACAATTTCGGTTACAAATGATGGCGCCCAGACCATTAGTGAGATCAAATTAGTGGTTGCGACCGCGGCAACCAATGCCGAAGTAACCGGCGTTTTGTCCGGGAGTGGAAGAGAAGAGGCATTAACCTTGAATTTCGTTAATGGAATTTTCAAAATTACTCCACCAATGCCGAAGACCGGAACTTCAGTCCTTGAACTAATGCCAACGAATCCAATTCTTCGGCCCGTCCGGTTTCGAGGTCCATGGGTCAACTCTGCTCGACCGCCATCCAAGATAGTTAATCAGAACCAGTCAATCGTGCTCCACTACGATCAGTCCAACGCTCAAGATAATAGCGTATGGCTAACAACTGGTCCCGAAAAAGGGAGCCCGGCAACGTTGGTTGCTGTTCATGCATCGGAAACTTGGCTATCCGATTCAAAGACTGGAATTGCCTATCTGATCGACGGCGCATTATTTTTCCGATCAATCGGCAAATAACTCGCGATATACTGCCAAATAGGTAGTCATGGCACTCACAGTTCGGGACAAAGTCGCTCACTTGTATCGTCGGTTTTCGTTTGGCGGAACTCTTGCCGAAATCGAGGAAGGCGTTTCCAATGGTCTCGAAGCAACCATCAAAAAGCTAATTGACTACGACTCGGTACCAACAAACTTCAATGTCCATCCTTACGAGTTTGCGTGGAACGAAGACGAGAAAGTAGAAGCCGAGCCTGGCACCTATCGTTTTAGACTTTGGTGGGTTTTGGCAATGTCTGCCACCAATCGTCCATTTCAAGAGAAACTTGCCCTGTTTTGGCACTCCCACTTTGCCGTGAGCGAGAAGAAGGTCGAAAACGGACCGATGATGCTTGACTACGTAACCACGCTCCGAAACGGAGCCAATGGGCAATTCAGCGACCTCCTCAAATCGATTGCAAAGCTTCCGGCAATGATGCGATTTCTTGACATGGAGCGGGCCTTCAAGGGCCATCCGAACGAGAATTTTGCCCGAGAAGTCATGGAGCTGTTTACGATGGGAATCGGAAACTACTCTGAAAAGGATGTTCAAGAAGTATCTCGGGCATTAACTGGTTGGGGCTTCATTGACACTTTTTACGAAGGTGGCAAGACCAATACCGAAAGGTTGATGACTATCTATAGAGACAAGCGATCAGCATCCACATTCTGCCTCATGCCAACGATGCGAGATGCCGAACCAAAAACGATTCTTGGTCAGACCAAAGACTTTGACGGCGATCAAGTCCTGGAAATGCTCGCCAACCGACCAGAAACCGCAAAGTACATTTGCAAGAAGCTGTGGGAATTCTTTGCTTACGATGATCCCGAACCAGCGGTTGTCGAGCGTTTAGCCGCCACATTCCTAAAAACCAAAGGGAACATCAAGCAAGTCATGTTGACTTTAGCAAACTCTCCCGAATTCTATGGCGAGAAGTGCTACCTAAAGGGTTACAAGAGCCCTGCCGATTACGTGATCGGTACAGTCCGACAAATGAACCTAGGTACGGAGTTGCTGCTCTTGAGAGGGAAAGAAGCAAATCCAACCAAGCCCATACCCAAAGTCGTGTTAGACCAGGCAGGAACCATTGCCTACTTTGTTGCAAAAGCGGGTCTGGACATTTGTTATCCCGATGACGTGAGCGGTTGGAAGTGGGGCAAAAATTGGATCAATTCGTCCACCATGACGTCTCGGATGCAATACAACGGCATGATGATTTGGGATTCCAAGGGTCCATGGGTTGCCACCAAATCGACCCAATCTCTGATGGCCGCTGGTTCTCCAGCGACACCGGAGGCAGCATCAGAGCGATTTAAGAAAATTTTTGACCTCAATCTGTCACCAAAAATGGATGAGCTCCTTCTCAACACCTTTAAAGCCCAAGGAGCAAATTGTTACCAAGATCCGGGTAAGTGGGCGGGTGTCCTCTATTACTGCCTTAAAATGTTGAGCGCATGTCCAGATATGCACGTTTGCTAGGTCACGAGACCTTGTTCAACCAGTAAACTAGGGGGCAATGAATTCGCTTCGCGTCGGCATCGTGGGTGCCGGAAATATCAGTTCAGTTTACTGCGACAACCTAACCAAATTCCCATCGACTGAACTCGTTGCAATTTCAGACCTTGACGAAGCTCGAGCGAAAGCTCAAGCCGAAAAATACGGAATCCGAACCTTGTCAGTTGACGATTTGATCGCATCGCCCGATGTAGACCTCATCCTGAACATCACGATTCCGAAAGCCCACGGCGAAGTAGCCATCAGAGCCCTCCAAGCAGGAAAGCACGTCTACAACGAAAAGCCCCTTGCAATTGGTCGCGAAGATTGCCAAACGATGCTGAAGATTGCATCCGAAAAGGGACTACGAGTGGGATGCGCTCCCGACACATTTCTCGGAGCGGCGCATCAACGAGTCCGTCAAATGATCGACGAAGGCAAGATTGGTGTTCCTGTTGCCGTTCACGGTTGGATGACTTCAAGAGGAGTCGAATCTTGGCACCCTAATCCAGAATTCTTCTACAAGCCCGGTGCAGGTCCAATGCTCGACATGGGCCCATATTATCTAACGGCGTTCGTCAACATGTTCGGACCAATTCAACGCCTTGCCTCCATGACCCGAACAACCTTCGCCGAAAGAACAATTACCTCGGAGCCGTTCAAAGGGCAAACAATTTCGGTCGAGACCCCGACAACTTTTGTAACTGCGTTGCAGTTTGAAGGTGGCGTCGTAGGTCAGCTCACCACATCGTTCGATACCCACAGTTTTCCATCTCAGCCGAACATAGTTGTCTATGGATCAGAAGGGACGCTGGTTGTTCCCGACCCGAACTCGTTTAATGGTTGGAATGAAGGCTCATCCAAGATCATTCTGAGAAATCCAAAGGGCGATGAAGAAATTTACATCTCTGACCTCCCTTTCAAAGACAACTCTCGTGGATTGGGAATTCTTGACATTGCTCATGCGGTTGCCGAAGATCGAGATCACCGAGCGAGCGGCGCTTTGGCTTTCCACATACTGGACTCAATGCTTGCTGCAATTGAATCCTCTGAAGAAAGCCGATTCATCACCCCGTCAACTCAACCGGCTCGACCAGCCGTGATTGGTGCCGAAGAGTTTCCCGCCGAACGCGGACTGATGGGATAATGTCGGATTACCTAACTACTGTCGATTGGAGAGGGGGAATGGTCTTCGAGTCCACCCCTCCCAGTGGCAATCGACTTGTCATGGACATATCGGTTGAAGAAGGAGGCACCAACACCGGACCGACGCCCGTCGAAGCCCTGCTAAGTGCAATAGCTGGCTGTTCCGCGGTTGACGTCGTCATGATCCTCCAAAAGAAGAAGCAAATCTTAACTTCTTACCGGGTTGAAATTGATGGCGAGCGTGGCCCAATTGGCGTTTACCCACGTCCGTTTGTATCGGTAACGATGCGACATATCGTATCGGGTGAAAACCTCGATCCTGCTGCAGTTGCTAGGGCAGTCCAACTGAGTGACGAGAAGTACTGTACGGTACTAGCTACAGTTAGATCGGCTCCAGCGGTGACAAGTGAATGGGCTATTGAATAGGTAAACCACGAAAGGCAGGAAGGATTATTGCTATGACAATTCCTAGAAGGATTACTGCGATCAGCCACGCTTCGTTAGGATAAATTTTGATCCTGAGCAACATCCGTACAGGAATCAGCAACGCATAAATGGTGAAGATGCCGGGTACTACGGCAAACCAAAAATCGAAACTTGACCGGTAACCTCCAGCACCAGCAAAGAAGATCAAGGGAACGAGCATTGCTAACGTGAGCGCGACAATGACGATCCACTTTTCAACCTTGCCCGGTGCAAATCGTTCTCCTTCAAAACGAGCAGGGAGCAAGAAAAAGTACATGACCAAGGCGATTGGAATAACGATGAACATTGCGCTCGCAGCTAAAGATAATTGTAAGCCCTGGTCTGAATTTTGACCAGGGCTTACAATATCCATCGAGACTGGATTCTTAAAGGATTACTTCGATTTCTTCTTCATGATTCGCTTCCTGCGAAGTAGGGTCGCTAAACCAAATCCCGCGATAACGGTGCCGGAAAGTGGTTCCGGTACAGCCGTTGGAGTGCTGACGTTAAAGAACATCAAGTCAACTTGCTGCGAGTTTGGTATCAAGTTGCTGACGGACAGAGTCATATCGATGCGTGATACATTTTGAAGTCCAGTGACCCACACTTCGCCCCCTTGTCCCAAATCTGGGCTGGCAGCGGTATCTTGCACAAAGAACAGCGAACTCAATCCTACAGCTGATCGCGACGTTGAACTGGTGGAAAAGTATCCGGAGCAGCCTGGGGCGAGAGCGTTAAACTCCGTTACCGTTGACCAAGTATTCACGTTAATGGGGTTATTGCTGAAGTCCCAAGCCGAAATCGTGTAGCCATAACCGTTGTGGATATTGCCGATCATCATGTCGCCTCCAGTTCCCCAGGCATAACCAGCAGAAAAGAGGAACGTTGTGGTTGCGCCCAAAGACGTAGAAGCGTTGATCTGAAACTCATCGGATGCAAAGGCCGTCCCCGTCATTGCAGTGGGCATTCCGTAGGGACCAGGAGAACCGGCAAACCCACCGACCGGACAAGATCCACTGATTGTTCCCGCGGTACTCGTATTGTTGAAGTTCCAGAAGCCTCCGCCGAAAGTTTGGGTCCAAGCATGCCAGTCTTGAGCCCCAAAAGAGAGTGAAGCTGTGAGAAGTGATGTTAAGCCGAGGCA
>JAYUOQ010000008.1:0-5626 GCA_043760685.1 Armatimonadota bacterium
CTAATCTTGCTCGTCGTTGCTCACTTCGATTAATCGAGGTTTTTACCGCATCATTTTGGTTCATCGAGTAGATTGCCACGCCTGCGAGTACACCAGCCAAGGCGGCGAGAACGACAACCATTACGAGTCCACGTTTGCGATTCACTAGAGACCCTCCTGGATAACTGGATTGTCTACGGTCACATCGCTATGTATGAGTCGAACCGTGAAGAAATGAGAATTTTCATCGTTGACTCGTTGGTATGTAACTCTGATAGCAGATGGCAGTCGGGGAGGATTCATCTCGGTGGTGTCCCAAGCTTTATCCCAATCCGAACCATTGTAAAACTCGTAGCTGATGGTCTCAACATCGGGGTCCAAAACTGATTCCAGACCGCCTTGACTTGGGTCGCCGTCTGCGGGAGTTTGATGCCGCAAGAAGAGCGCTTGTTCAACAGGAGCATTGCCTACTGGGCTCAAACTGAGTGAGTATTCGACAATTCCGCCTTCTGGACCATAGGATTCATTGAGGGTTTCGAAATCGTCAGTGGACTCGATCAATTCAGAAGGGACCCGAGGACTCAATCCAGTAAAGACGAGTTGGCTCTGGTTATTAACACCGTTCGGAACTTCCACAACATCTTCTCCGCCGAGAAAGAAGGATTTTGTGTCTCCTGCTGTCGACGAAAGATAAGCATTTTGAAGGATTGTGCGTAGGCGATCTTCAAACAGGGCGTTGCGATCGTAAACGGTTCTGGAAGCTTTTACCTTGGATGTATGGGTGACGGCTGTAAAGACGGCAGATGTCGAAGCCGCAATAATAATCGCCATGCACAAGGTGACAACCATAACTTCTAACAGAGTGAGTCCACGTTTGGTCATTGTTGGGCACCTGTTTGAGCGTTTGGAGAAGTAAAGACAAGTCCACTCGCGGACGATGTAGGATCGGTGGATTTATCTTCCGAAGTTCGTACGACAACACGCACTGTTTCTAAGTTTTCCGTTCCGGAATCGGCAGTTTCGAGCGACCATTGGTAATTTGGTTCACCGTATTCTTGAAATGAGCCTTCTGTTTCTTGAGTTGCAACGCTTCCAACCGCAAGTACTTCGTCTAGCTTTTGAACAGCCAGCAAGTTCATTTTTTCCTTTTCCCTGAGGAGAAGTTCGGTTCTAGTCATTCCGCTGAGGGCACTAAACCCCATTGCAATTCCAAGCCCTAACAAAGCCGTTGCAATGATGACTTCGACGAGTGTAAAGCCAGCTCTTCTCTTATTGTTGGGTCGAGCGTTGCTCAATATTTCCAGCCTCCCATTCTTGATTGACTTCATCGGCGAGGGGCCCGCGCTTGACTTCGATGCTTCCGTTTTGCTTAATAATTAACGAAATGGGGGCGTTGTTAGAATGAAATTCAACCGATTTTGCTTCTGACGTTCCGTCGGCAAAGAACTTGATGCTCACTTGAGATTCTGTAGTTCCATCCGATTTCCTAACCTCATAAACGGACCACCCTGATCCGATGGAGGTGTTACTTTGATTCGAAGTTGAATCTGACTTATCGCTAGTCTGTGTAACGTCGAAAGGCTCAGCCTTCAGGCTTTGGGTCGAATCATCAAATGTGAGTTCGTAGGTCTTTCCAGTCTGAATTGCTTGACTCTTGGCTTTGTTCACAGCAGATTCAATACTTTGAATTCCACGCTGGAACTGAATTCCGCTTCTTTCATTTTGAAGGCGACCGACGACAATGCTCGCCAAGACGACAATAATTACCGTCACAGTGAGCATTTCAATCAGGGTAAAACCCCGTCGATCTCCAGCAAAATTCTTAAACATCTTTGGCTTATATCGTCAAATTGGAAATGTCGTCATCGGTGCCGGCCGTTTTGTCGTTACCGTTGCTAGATAACAAGAATGTATCTTCGCCATCAGGTCCAGGATATTGGTAAAGGAGTTCTTCGTTCCATCCGTCCATTGGGATCTTATTGTTTTCGAAATAAGGACCTTTCCACCCTGTTGCATCAGCCGGAGCTGAGAGGAGGGCACCTAGTCCTTCCTCGGTAGTTGGATAGCGGTCGCAGTCAAGTCGAAACTTTTGCAAGATCGAAGCGACTCGACCAATTTGTGATTTCGTTGCACCGATTTTTGCTTCCGTTTGTTGCCCGACAAGTCTTGGTACAACGAGGGCAGCGAGGACTGCAATGATCAAGACGACGACCATCAATTCAATGAGGGTGAAACCGCGTCTGGACTGAGATTTGATTTGTGTTTTCATGTTAAGTCACTTAATGGTTGAAGAAGTATTGAGAATTGGTAGGAGAACGCTGATCACAACAAATGCGACAAAGCCTCCCATGACGATGATAATAATGGGTTCGACAAGAGCAGTTGCCCTGCGCAGTCCGTTATCGACTTCAAAATCTAATGAGTCTGAGACTCGCTTGAGCATGTGTGGAAGGTTTCCAGTCTCTTCGCCGACCGCTACCATGTGAGTTAGTACTGGTGGAAAGGCACCGGCATCTCTTAATGCTGCTGCAATTGGTTTGCCTTCCCGAACGTCGGACCTCACTTGCTCTGCACTTTTTTCAAAAACTCGATTTCCTGATGCCACACCCGAAAGTTGGATGGCATCAAGAATTGGAACTCCACCAAAAACCAATGTGCCCAAAACTCTTGCAAATCTTGAAACTGTTCCTTTAAGGGCGATTTTGCCAATGACTGGAAGCCGAAGCAGCAGCCCATCACGTGTGTACGCTCCGGAAGCAGTGGCAACCCAGAGTCTGTACCCAACAATTGAAGCTATGATCGTGCCAATTATCAAAATGTACTGGTTCTGAAGAAAGTCTGACATTTGAAGTAGGAGCTTTGTCGATCCTGGCAAGCTATCACCCTGTGCAGCAAACGTGCCTGACAACTTTGGAATGACAAAGGTCAAAATGAAGACAATAACTCCAATCGCAACGACAAGTAGAATCGCGGGATAGATGAGAGCCGAAACCACTTGGCTTCGTCGGGCAACCTCGTTTTCTTGAAAGTCTGCTAGTCGACTGGCTACTTCGCCAAATTGACCAGATTGCTCGCCCGCTTTTAGAGTTGAAGTAAAAACAGTGGGGAAGTACTTCGGATGTTTTGCCAGGGCATCACTAACACTCGATCCACCCCGAACATCCTTCAGGACATCTTCGGCTATTTCAGTGAGTTGAAGATTTTCGGATTGCTCAGCAACAACCTGAAGCACTCGGTCAAGGGGTAATCCTGCATCGGCAAGATCAGCCATACGTCGGGTGAACATAGCCAAATCGGCTTTGGTTGGTCTTCCGGCTGATTTCTTCTCAGCTCCGGTACTGCTAAACCCTTCTCGGGCTGCCTTTTCAGCAATATCGATGAGATAGCTTCCACCTGAAGTTAGCTGAGAAACGGCTCCTTCACGGGTCTTTGCGTCAACAAATCCGGTTTTCCGTTGACCAGTTGGCTCAAGGATTGTATAAGCGAATGTCGCCAATTACAGTTCCTCCCTCTGGACGACACGAAGAATCTCTTTCGGGGTGGTCTTGCCGGCGAGGACGTTAAGTTTTCCGTCGCTAAGAAGAGTCTTGAGGCCTTGATACTGAATGGCGTAGTTCTTCAGTTCATTGGATGACTTTCGTTCGACGATCATCTTCTTGAGCGGCTCATCAATAACGAGTAATTCGTACAGACCTTGTCGACCCTTAAACCCGGTATTGTTACATTTTGGACAGCCTTTACCTTGCTTAAATTGTCCGGTTTTGAGATCTTCCGGAGTAATTCCTAGGGCTTCAATGAATTCGACCGATGGTGGATCAACCAATTCTGAGCAAAATGGGCAATTCCTTCTCACAAGCCGCTGGGCGATAACGCCAATCAGAGACGAGGAAACCAAAAATGGCTCGACACCCATATCAAGAAGCCGGGTTACGGCACCGGGAGCATCGTTAGTATGGAGAGTACTGAATACCAGGTGACCAGTGAGCGATGCGTGAATCGCAATATCGGCCGTCTCATGGTCACGGATTTCACCAACCATGATCACGTCGGGGTCTTGTCGAACAATTGATCTGAGTCCTGATGCAAAAGTCAGGCCAATATTGGCTCGAACTTGCATTTGGCTAATACCAGCAACTTGGTATTCAACCGGATCTTCAACGGTGATGATGTTGGTTGCAGGAGACCAGATTTCTTGGAGCGACGCGTAAAGTGTTGTCGATTTTCCAGCACCGGTTGGACCCGTGGCGAGAATAATTCCATAGGGTTGGGAAATGACTTTCCTAAACCGTTCCAAAACGTCAGAGGCTACGCCGAGTTCTTCGAGCCCAAGCATTGCCGTGCCCTTATCCAAAATTCGCATAACGGCACGTTCACCGAATACCGTTGGAAGGATCGATACACGAACGTCAACTTGGCGACCAGCGATGGTTATCTTGATTCGCCCGTCTTGTGGGAGACGCCGTTCAGCAATGTTCATTTCGCCAAGGATTTTCAGACGAGAAATTAATGCAGCGTGCATCCGCTTTGGAGGACGCATCATTTCGTGCAACATACCATCAACTCTAAAGCGAATCTTAACTTCCTTTTCGTAGGCTTCAATGTGAATGTCCGAAGCACCGTCACGGACTGCTTGGGCAAAGATCAAATTGATCATCTGCACGACTGCGGTTTCGCCCGCCATCTTGGTTAAGTCGGCAAGGTCGGTATTTTCGTCTAAATCGATTGGACCAGAATCGCTATCTTGGGCGCCAGCTACTTGGCTTAAAATCTTCTCAAGGAAGACTTCTTCGATCTTATCTTTGAGCTGGGCAGGGTCGGCTAAAACTGGCTCTACGGGCTTCTGAAGGAGGACTTCAAGGTCTTGAACAGCGGGTAGTGCATCCAATGATCCAATGGCAACGACGAGTCGATGTGGTTCATTACTATAAGGGAGAACTTGATTCTTGATCGCGAATTCGCCCGGAATAAGGTCGATCAGAGAATCTTCAATTTTGAGGCCTTCGAGATTCACAGTTGCAAAAGGGGACACAATGCCGTTTCCGGTTTGACTCATGGTTTTTGGTGGTCCCTCATAATCATCAACTTCTACTCGTTATCGACAGTTTTGAATAACGCATGATTCAGACCAAAGTTCGGCAGAATTCTCGAATTCACTCTCAATTTTGATGTAATCGGCGCAGAGTAAAACCGAATGATGCGGTTATCCAGTATTCATACGGAGTCAATATCGTAAAATGATTCAGGAATATGAGGGAATCTCGTATTGTCTAGGTTAGAAATATCATGTTTGCAATCGCAATTGCCGGTTTAATGTTGAAATTGGCTGGGGACCCAGTTGATGCCAACGAGGTCGCACTCTGGAATTCAACTTTGATTGATTTTACGAGACTTGGTTCGGCGCCGCCGCCATACATGTCTCGAAACATGGCAGTGTTGTCTATAGCCCAGTTTGACGCAGTAAACGCGATTTCTGGCCATTATAAACCTTACCGATATGCGCCAAAAGTGAAAAGCCCAGGTGCATCCGAGCGCGCTGCAGTTCTGTCGGCCAGTGTTACGGTTTTGAAAGAAATAAGCGGTTCACGCCGGACAAGCTTTGCCTTATATGTCAAACAAACTCTAAAGGACCTCGGAGATTCTCAGGAAG
>JAYUOQ010000009.1:0-2251 GCA_043760685.1 Armatimonadota bacterium
CTGAATCGCCGCAGGAAAAATTGAGTTTTACGAGGGTATATGAGGCAAAGACCCTAGAAGTTGCGGAGTATGAGAAAGCCAGAGTCATCATCAAGAAAATTGAAAATGAAGTGGAGCTTACCAAGGCTTCGATGAGCCAGTTAAAGGCAAAACTCACCTTTTCTGAGGCGTCAACCAATGCAACCGAGAGGGCGGATGACCTCAGAACAACGCTTGGCTCACTAGAAACAATTCAATCAAGCGTTGATGAAGCCCAATTGATGTTGCGCTCGTAAGGTAATTTAGTGTTATCCATGTCCGAATTTGATCGAGTCTTTAATTTAGGAAGAGCTTATGCGGGCAAAGCCCAAGATGCCATATTTGGTAGTGGGTCTCCAGAAGAGAAAGCGGTCAAGGAACTTGACCAGGCGCTTGAACAGGGCGTTGCCATGAAAAAGACAGAGCAACAAGAATTTAAGTCTCAGATCTCAGCGATGAGTGATGACGAAGCTGAGATCATCATGGGCGTACCAAATAAGGCGCCATTTAACCTGCTGAAATCTCAGTATGAATTGCTACTAGGTCACCTAAAGGAATTCGAAGCAAGCCAACCTCAAAAGAAATCAATTGCACTTCGAGAACGCCAAAGAATTGAAAAAGCCTTTGCCCTTTTGTCCGCCAAGGTTGATTCGACTGAAAAACGATTTGGCTCACTCGAAATCGAATAACCCTTAATCAGGCAAGTTTGGTATCTTTACCCTTCCTTTCACAACTATTCTGTCCCCCAGAATTTGAACCGTTTTGGCATCAACCGCATCGTATAAATCTAAGTCCTTTGCAAAATCAATCACCGGATTCAGGGTGTTGATGAGAGCTTGTTGACTGTCTAGATCAGTTTCTTTATTGTCAATCCGAATAATGGCATCACTCAAGATTAACTGCGATCCGTTAGTCGTAATTTTTGCCTTGACATCAAAGTCTGCGTTGAGAACAAGAAACTGGCCGTAACCTTTGACGCGAATCCAATCGCCATCCGTGGTGACCTGTACAGACTTAATTTCGCCGTACTTTTTGAGAATATAAGGTGCGAGATCCTTGACGAGGAGTTCTACGGTGCCATTCCCGAGACCACTTTTGCTAAGACGAATCCTTTTCTTCGATGCAGCTAAAGCAAAGTCGAATCGACAGTTTGGGATTTCGGCTAGAAATCGTTCACACCTCAAGTCTCGCAAATAGAAGTCGGACAGGTTCAAACGCAACAAGTCAATCGTTCCCTTTTTGCTCCTCTTTGGTTCAGTAAAGAGAGGCAAGCCCTCGCAACGGAACGTCGATGCCGTAATTGTCGCCGTGCCAACTTCGCCAAGAGCGGGGCTAAGGAGTCCGGGATAAGAGACCCGCAACAAGACCTTTTTGTGGTCACCAATCAGCTTCTCGCCAATCTCTCTGGCAGCGGCAGATTCAAAGTTGCGAACTGTTGCGGCGCCAAATCCGAATAGTGCAGCGATTCCTCCGAGCAACCAAGGATTTTTCATGCTAGCTTCCACACTTCGACTATATGGTGCGTAGAATGAAATACGCATGAGCCAAACATTCTCCGAGTATAAGCATTTAAGCGAGCTAGGTGGCGCATTTTCATTGGACGATTATGCAGTTATCGAATTTAGTGGCGAAGAATGGAAGGAGTGGTTGCAAGGACAAATCACTAATGACATTCGGTTGCTGACGAGTGAGAATCCACTTTCATTTTGCTTGTGCAAACCAACTGGTCAGATTTTGGCTCCAGGTGTTCTTCATTTAGTCAACGGTAAAGGCTGGATGATCGTTCCCCTCGTCTGCGCTCCGGTCGTCCTTGCGCGCGTCGAGCAGATGGTCATTTTGGAAGATTGCTTTGCGGAGATTTTAGAAACTGAGCTTGTGCACGTGATTCCAGGAATCGATGGACTACCCGCGAAAAGGACCAAGTGGGTTGGCAGGGATTCAACCAGTCCCTTTGATGGTCATCTGCTTAGCCGTGAAACTTTCCTCCTTGCTTCTCTTGATGCAAAGATTCCGCTTTGGGGCTACGACATCAGCGAACTGAACTTTCCTGCGGAGTTAGGACCCGAGTTTGAATCGGCAAACATGAGCTACACCAAAGGCTGTTACACTGGTCAGGAAATTAATCACCGACTCCATAGTCGAGGGCATACCAACAAGACATGGGATGTCTTTCTGTCTACCGAGCCACACCATATCGGTCAAGAATTGACGGATAGCGCAAACAACAAAATTG
>JAYUOQ010000010.1:0-5603 GCA_043760685.1 Armatimonadota bacterium
GAACTTCCATCAATCGGTACAGATGTAATTCGCTCTGGGGCAGAATTTGAGTCTAGGTTAGTTCTAAATACGTGATACTTCACATTGGTTTCGCGGACCAAAGACCAAACAATTTGCACTGGCGGCGACTGTTTAGCGCCTGTAAGTTGAGCACGGCATATATTGGGCGCGGCCGGAGTACGAAGATCTGCTACTTCCGTGACAACCGACCCAGGCTCGCTTTTTCGACCAAATCCGTCAATGAGTTCGACTTTGTACGTAACTGGGCCAATCGGAGCATCATTATCAACAAAAAATGAAATTGGTTCAACTTCACCTGTATCGGTGGAAAGAACTGGAACAACAAGTAACTCCGGCGTAAGGTTTCTCCCCTGAGGAGAATCTGAGCTGATCCGAGTAATCTTATAAAATGTGATTCCTAAAGAATCCTCCTCTTCATCGGACGGTCGGTCCCACCTTAACTCAATTTTTCCGACCCCAGATTGAACGGCAGTAACATCAAGTGGAGCTGGTGGAAGCGGCGACTTACCTACGATGTGTAAGCAATTGGCAACTTGAGTTTCCTTTCCTGTTCCATCGACCGCAAATAGCCCATAGGACAAATTTGAGCCATTTTCGACGAGCTTATCCGTGCACCCAAGTCCCAATTCATTTGCAACTTCAGATCTGGCTAGCGACGTCAAAATGAGAGCCCTCCTCGCGCCTAATGTCTTTTCGGATTCAAGTGCGGCACCAGTCAAAACGGGTTCTTTTGGTGCTTTAGATATCATGTCAAAGAATTCGGAAACTCCAGTTACTCTATTCATTCCAGCAGAAAAGCCTTGAGGCCCAACTTGTGGCTGCCCCTTAAGTTCGATTGATTTTGAGGCTCTCGCCTTGAACAGGGATTTCGTTGAAGTTGCTTTTGCTCCCTTTGCGACCAATGTTGACTGTAAAGCTATTGGCTTGTTAGCAAATTGAACTAGGGACGCAATATCGGCTCCTATTTTCAGCACCTGGGTTGGATTCCTTCCAATGCTCGTCTTCTTGCCCCGCAATAATGTTGTGGTTACTGATTTTTCTGGTCCACCTCCCTGGAAAACGAGCCGTTTGGTTCCATCTAATCGGTATAGCCTATATCCACCAGGTGGGATCCAACCCTTTGACATTGACCATCGCAACCTAACTTCGGGCTTGTTAGCGACCATTGCAGTTGCCGCCAAAAGTACGACGTTTGAGTCTTGAGATGGAGCGGAGCGAATTATTAAAGTGGCAAGAAGTGTGGTAACCAGCATTATTTCACCTTCATTAGCGATTCAGAAAACTGGCTCGAAAGAGATTGCTTGAAGCCGAATACTCGGATTGATCCTTTGACCGCACCGTCTACAAACAACTCCTTGCGATGCCGAGGGGTGTTAAATTCCACATTTAAATTTGCATATGCTGTGGCCCTAATATCTGGGAAGTCATCAAAATAGGCCTTCCCCGAAATATGAAGTTTCCCGGTGCCCTCTGGCAGCTCAAGGGCTCCCCGCGTACCCGCTTTCATGCTTTCATAGGAAGGGAAATTAATCCTTAGTGAACCATCAACCGAAGCATCGATTGAAATGCCAGCGTCGACGGTAAGATCCCCTGAGAATTCCATTTCAAAGAGCGTCCTTCTTAAGTCCAGATTGAATCCTCCCTTAAGTTCTAAATCGACTCCAGGCATCATATCTCCAAGGGCCAACCTTAATGGACGCTGCCCTTCTTTTTCCCAGCCAGCTCGAATGAATGCCTCATTTTTCGAAAATTTCATCAGAGCTTCGCCTTCTAAGGTGACTAATTGATCTTTTCGAGTCGGGATTGCAAAAAATAGGTCACCACCAACGAGAAATGTTATGTCGTTCGGGACCTTGGACAAATCGAGGTTGGCATAAATGCTAGCGACTCGATCGGCCTGGTCCCAATAATCAATGTCAACAAGGTCTGGACCCTTAAGGTCAATAAAGCTAAATCGACCAGTAAGGTCAACTGTGACGGCAGGAAAACCGAGCGTTAGGGTTGTTTCCCCCCACCACAGATTGCCCGTTGCTTGATCCCCCAAAAGTAACCCTGCTTGCATGAGCACTTGATTGTCAAGTGGATCGAGTTGATCAATGCTTGAAATTCTTCCTGCCCCTGGTTTAGCTACAATTCCATATCCAAAACCACCAAAGAAACCATAAATATTAAACAGCGGAACAGGCGGCGAAGTTGGTGTTGGTGGTAAAGAAACAGTTACTGGAGGTATTTTTCCACCAGCACCTATAAACCATGCTTTGGGTGTAATTAGCATTTTTATGCCTGCACCACCCATATCAGCAATTGTCAGTTTTGCTGCACCCGAAAAAGTAGGACCAAACCGCTTATCATTTGAATAGCTAATTGTCCCTGATGCTTCCATTATCTCTTGAACCGAAAGATCAACGGAAAGGCGACCAATGCTAATGTCCGGCAATGAATCAGCGTCGTCTCCATCTTTGGCGATTTTTAGTCCCTCAAAATCAATGTTTCCAGATACAGGAAGACCTGAGTCTTTGCCCATATCAACTCCGCCGCTTAAAAGAACAGCTGAAAGTTCATTGTTCGTGGTTTCAAATCCCAAGGATCTGGCTTCGAGTTTCAAAATTTTCAGATCAATTACAACTGGAGTGCCAAACGTTATTGCTCCCTTACTAGGCAGATAAATATTGCCTTCGCTGTCAAATCCAAAATCCTTAATTGAAATTTGTGTACCGTCAAGAGCCTGTTTGACTTCGGGGATTCCGTCGATTCCCGGGACGTTCTTAAATTTTAGTTTGCCACTAACAAAAATCTTTGCCACACCATCGTCTACGATAAACTGTCCGCGACTCAAAGTGATCTCTATTCCGAGGGGCTTGTATTCAAGCTTTTCATTGTTTCTTACTTCGACTGAAAAGAATCCATCATCTCCGAATTGGAGCCCAACTCCAAACTTTGATCCTGGATCACTTGCAGGAGCGCCTTTCCATTTAAGCTTTATGTCCCCTGTCAGGTCGCAGTCTGTTATTTGATTGCGCTTAAATGTGAGGGATCCTCCAACATTTTGGGCATCGAAACCACCAATTGACTCAATCTGTCCCCCTTCTATATTTCCTTGGATTGTTACTATGCCCGTAATTCCCTTGCTTTCGACCAAGAAATTCTGAACTCTTACTCGGATCGGATTTCCTGACGCAGTCGTCATTACCGTTGGTAACTCAATCTTCCCTTGACGGATATAGAGTCCACAAAAGCTTGGATCCTTTACTTCCGCTGGAGCACCGGTAGGGATATTAATAAATGCTTTTGTGTTGGAAAGGTCGAGCCCGAAATCGTCGGCATGCAAAGTCAGACCCTTCCAAACCAAATCGAGCGGTTTTGTAACCTGAACAGTAAGTCCTGATTCATCAGATGCGTTAAGAGTAATCCCTTTGATTTCAATTCGATCACCGTCACTATCCGTTACATCGGGCGGGAGTTTAAGATCGCAACTGAGGGTAAAGCCGATGGGTATTCCGTCACGAAACTCGAGCGAGCTTGGTTCTCTTATCGTCAACTCAAATCCAGTTGGATTTTGGCATTCGACCTTTAACCCGCCCTTAGCATTGGCCCTGGAACAAGTGATATTTCCATCCTGGTTTATACTCAAACTGTCAACGATGGCTTCAATTGGTTCTTTTTCTTTAGTTGCTAAACCGGGAATTGATGACTTAATTGAAACGGTTCGTAGACTTGTCAACCATTTCACTGGAGCAGAATCACCTGGGTTATTGACGGTGACATCAACAATGGCTGTCGATCGCAAGGTTCCAAATCCTAGGTTGATACCGGAGCTAAGATCGGTATTACTTAGGTGTCCGCCAACGATAATCAAGTCAAAGCCATTTCCAACGCTTGTTGCTGTGAGCTGGTCGAATTCAATCCGAATTCGAGCTCCTTCTGAGTTTTTCATTGGCATAAGAAATGCCGGCTTGCCAACAGCAGGCTTTATGAATTTGAACTGACCTGCAGTCTTTTGCATGACTGTCCCCTTTGGTATTGAAAGGTCAATACTACTGGTTAGCAGGTCCTCGTGTATTGTGTCCTGAGAGGTTGTTAATGAAATTTCGTCGACTGACTTGTCTGCCTTTTGTTTGAGACCAGAAAAACTGCATACGGCAATACGTTTGGTTTGCCCAACCGCACCAATGACCACGTCTGTGGTTCCGCTCGCTGGCTGACTTAAATCGTCAGGTGTTCCGGCCGCATAGACAATATTTTCCAAGCTTATCTTTAGTACAGCTTTCTCGGCTAATATTAACGATCCGGGTCTACTTTGACCTAAGCATAGCGAACCCAAGACAACCACAAACGCGAATATTGGAATCCGTAAACATTGGCTTCGCATTTGCAGATCATATCACGGTTGAATAGTTTTCGGTAGATGGATTTCTAATATTGTTTTCGTAAACTATTCAATAGCAACTTGCAACCTATGCCAATTGGCTCTCGTCAGTTGACATAGGTTGTCTTGCGTGGCGGAGACCTAAAGACATTTGAAATCCTGGCCCGAAGTATCTACTACCTGGCAATATTCTTGGAACTATAAATTGTACTCTGCCGTCATTCCTGCCGTCATTCCTGCCGTCAAAATGACTTATGCTGACACTTAGTGAAGAACAATTGTTCAGATTTGAACCTAAATCGTGGAGCCGATGAAGGGAATTGAACCCGCGACCTGCTGTTTACGAAACAGCTGCTCTACCACTGAGCTACATCGGCCTATACAAGACCGTGAATATACCTTTTTTGGGCACAAAATCGGAACTCACACCGTCTAAACTTCACAGGGTTAGGGGAAAACACAATGGACGAGCAAACATCATCGACGCAAATGCAATCAGGGGAACAGAGAACCCTTGCGTCAATCATGTTCACGGATGTTGTGAGCTTTAGCAAACATAGCGCAATCAACGAGGAGCAAACCTATAAGGCTCTCAATCGAGATTTCGACCTGATCTACCGTGCAATTGCCGACCACAACGGTCAAGTTCTCAACACGATGGGCGACGGCATGATGGTCGTCTTCCTGAGCGCTATCCAGTGCGTACAGTGCGCAATCGCTATTCAAGGCGAGCTCTATCGTCAAGCCCTTTCGAAGCCCGCCGACGGAGTTCTCCAACACCGCCTTGGTCTTCACGTTGGCGACATTATCCTAAACGGAAAAAATACCATGGGGGACGGCGTCAACCAAGCTGCCCGAATCCAAGCCCTTGCTCGGCCAGAAGCAATCGCAATGTCGAGAGAGTTCCACAACATGGTCGTTAACAAAACGCCATTCAATGCGAAGTATCTTGGCCCGCAACGAGCAAAAAATATTCCCGATGCAATTCCAATTTGGGAAATTTCTCCTATAGATGACGAGATTCGGCAACGAGCCGCGGAAGTGCTTTTTACTCCCCAATCGACAGGATCACCCGACGGAGCAACCGGTCGACGAAGCGCCGTTATCCTCATCGCAGTCCTTTTGCTTTTGGCGTTGGCGTCCGCGCCAATATTCATGATGAAATCGGCTGCTGAAGCTGCAAGACTGCAGGCAAAGAAGGAAGGTCGAGTGCCGG
>JAYUOQ010000011.1:0-2232 GCA_043760685.1 Armatimonadota bacterium
CATAGTTCGCCGATGTCTTTACGAACGACGATGGGTTGGCAAGGGTTTCCGATTGCCTATATCCACTCTCGAGCCACTATTGATCGGGAAGATTGGGGTGAGTGGTTCTACGACCATACGACCTTGATCATGGAGCCGAAAGAAGAAAAGACATTTCAAATTTGTTTTGCGCCAGTTTTGGCTAAGCATGGTTACGATATTCCGATGGCCTTGACGGACTATGGAGTCCCAACGTTTCGTCCCATCCCTGGTTGCGTGATTCCGATGGATGCTCCAGCCATTGTGGAAGTTTCTGGTACTCGACCTACGGAGTTTAGCTCTGATGATGAGGAAGCGGAACTTGATTCGGAATCGGATGAATTTGGGGGAACGGTAACGATTCGGTCGGCGCGGGCCGGACAGAATCGAATCATCGTCAAGGACATGGATGGGCGAGAATCTTGGGCACATCTGATGATCATTGAGCCGATCAAAGATCTCGCGATGAAGCGGGCGGCATGGATTTGTAAGCATCAGGTCGCCCATGAGGGACCATTTGAATTTGGGATTCTTCCGATGGATGTCAGTGAGGAGCCAAGGCAAATTGTGGAATTTGACAATGCCTGGTGTATTGCTTCTAGCTTGGCTGATGCTCTTTTTCTGGTTGAAAAGAATCGAGTCTATTTTGAACCGGATGAGGTGAAAGTAATTGATGATTACGTCGAAAAGTTTCTCCTTAAACGGTTCCATAAGCCTGGGCAGGGAACCTTTGGCGCGATCTGTCCACCTTGGAAGGATTCGGTGGCAATGGACGCGAGTCGGTCACAGCTTTATGTTTTTGCGGCGAAGTTTTATTTATCCTGTGCTGACTTAGCGGCTTGCGCAAAATTAACTCGATCGAAGGAAGAGTACGTTGATTTGGCTCATGAGCTTGTTCGTGGCATGCTTAAGTTTGCGGATCGAGAGGGGTTTGTTGCACAGGCTTTGTATGGTGGGAGTGAACTCTACCGGTTTGAGGAGTGGCGAACTCTGAGGAAGGGATTGCTGGAACGATCTCGGTTACCATTTTGGAATGGCCGCAATTTCTCGTTAACCACTTTGGATGAAGTCAGTACCTTGGCGGAGATTGAGGACTCGATGAGTGCTACAGGGTCGGTTGAGCAACTTTGTCTGTCGCATAAATCTTCTTCGCCAAATTGGTGGTCATTTGGAGCGGAAGCTCGGCCAACCGTGGATTACGAATTTCACCCATATCTTCCGGATTTTGCCGAAGTATTCCCGTCGTACACTTCTGTGTCTTCGTCCTTAGCAATGACCACTTGGCTTAAGCGAGACTATACGCGGCTTGATGAAGCTGGGTTAAGGCTTGCAACTGCTGGTTTCCTGGCTCCATGGTCGCTTGTGCGAGCAGATGGTGCGGCTAGCATGGGATTCTGCCCAGACCTTGGATCAAGCGAGCGTGGTGTTATTCCCTATACCGGCGATATCGGCTTTGCATTGGCTGATTATTTGCGCTATTCAACCGGCTATTTGCTTTCTTCGGTGGATCGTGGATTTGTTCCGGTTGGTGTTCACTTTGAGTCGTATCCGAAAGACGGAATGACGATCTTGCGACTAGAACCTTGGGATGGGGTTGGTCGGAGAATCGTGGTTAGACACCTGAACCTTATTGTCGAAGTTGAAGGGGCGAAGATTGACTGCCTTGAGTTCGATATTAATCTTCAATATGCGAAGATCGTATTGGATAATCCGACTGAGGCGATGAAGCGTAAAACTCGGATTTCGGTAGATGGTCTATGGGGAACGGGGTTTGAGGTAACTGGTGCAGAATTTACGATTGTTGAAGGCGTGCTTTTGCTAGATACGGTTGTTGAAGCCGGAAGGCTGAGAGAGATCGAGATCCGGGTTGTCTGATCGCCTTTAAGCTCGGCCCGGAGAGGGTAGGTCTAAGACTAGTAACTCAGCTTCAATTCCGCCAGAAATTTCTTTAACGAATTCAGCAGTTTCGTCGTTTTGGACGACTATTGTGTCGGGAACCCTTTCGGCCAGTGTTTGACGGATTTCGTCAGAACTGTTTGCTATACGGACTTTGACATCATCCCTCTTCAGGTTCACTTCAATTAGCCGGGCAATGTGCCGTTCAAGTTCAACTAACAAGACATCCTTTCCATGAATGTTTAGCATCTCTTATTATACGGACGATTATGGATCAAATTTGGTAACGAATGAGGGGTGCTAAACCGGTAAACTCAC
>JAYUOQ010000012.1:0-5541 GCA_043760685.1 Armatimonadota bacterium
TACTTCGGCAACTGGTGAGAGCATATGCCAAGATTCAGAATTACAAAAGCGCTTACGAAGCCCTCTTAAGAGTGATGGCTAGGGACCAAGATGGTGGACTCTTTTACCGCAAGGAACGAGTTCTGCTGGCTTCATTGCAACAAGATCTTGAGCAGAACAAGTTCGATCAAGAAGTTTTGCGAATGCGAAACAAGACCCTTATTGAGCGCAATAAGGCTCTTGAGCTTGAGGCTCGCTACGACCCGTTATCTGGTTTGCTAAATCGACGCGGAACGGAAGAAGCTTTGCAACAGTTTACGGAGAGAAAATTTGCAACTCGGTTCCTGATTGCTTTGCTTGACATTGACCACTTTAAACGAATTAATGACAAATTTGGTCATGCCCTTGGGGACCAAGTGATTCACGAGTTTTCTAACTGTCTAACTAGCTCCGAAACAAATCCTGCGAAGATTGGTCGTTGGGGCGGCGAAGAATTCTTAATCGTATTCGACGTCAGTGACGAACACGAAATGGATACAATTGGTCAAAAGTTGGTCGAAGAGATTCGGTCATTGAACTGGGATCACATTCATAAAGGGATGAAAGTTACGGCTTCGGTCGGGCTATCTATGTGGTGCAACGGGGACTCGTTGGATAACGCGGTTCGAATTGCCGATGACATGCTTTATGATGTAAAACACCATGGTCGAGACAATTGGCGTTCTTGGCCTCTCGATGAAGCGGCATAGACCGAGCTTTTTCGCGTAAGAATAAGGTGTGATCAACCGAATCGTACTTTGTGGCGGCACAGGCTTAATTGGATCTGCCCTGAGCACCAAACTCAAATCTTCCGGATATGAAATTCTGATTGTCACTCGATCACCAAAAAAAGGCGAGTATGGTTGGGATCGACTTCAGGAAGCTTTGGAAGGCTCTTTAGCGGTCGTAAATCTTTCTGGGAAATCAATAGCTTGTAAGTTCACCGAAGAGAATAAGCGTGAAATTCTCTCTTCGCGCATTGAAACGGCCAGGATGGTCTCGGATTCCATCGATCGATGCGTGGTCAAACCAACAAAGTGGATAAATGCTTCAGCAACCGGATTTTACGGTGATCGTGGCGATGAGGTCCTCACCGAATTGAGCCCAGCGGGTTCCAATTTCTCGGCAGAGACATGCGTTGTATGGGAAGATGCATGCCTGAAAAGCTCGGCGGAAACTAAAAAGGTTGTGATCCGAATTGGGGTTGTTTTGTCAGCAAAGGGCGGTGTTCTGGCAAAGCTCGTGCCATTAGTAAAAGCCTTTCTTGGTGGCATTGCGGGGAATGGAAACCAATGGGTTTCTTGGATACATTTGGACGACATTGTGCGAGTGATTCAGTGGACTATTGAGAATGAATCTCCGCAAATAGTAAATGGAAGTAATCAAAAACCTATACAAAACAAAGAACTTATGGCATGGCTTCGAAGAATCTATAGCCGACCATGGTCGCCACCAGTACCTGCGGCTTTGTTGAAGGTTATTGGAAAGCTTTTCGGACCAGATTCATCATTGGTGTTGGATTCATATCGAGTCGTACCCTCGGTCCCGTCTGGGTTTTCTTTTGAATATCCAACGCTGGGTGATATCAGACTGACCGATCTTTGAAGGGTAATGCCCTTAGCACTTTTGTTGCTCGGGCTTAACTTCTGATTTAACCTCGCTTCAAGTGAATCCAATCGGGTAAAATTTTGGGTTCATTTACCGCTGAGAGCGCATTTTTTGTCATGCAAGTAACTCGAGAAGATTTGAATTCCTGTACCGTTCGTTTGAACGTAGTTTGTTCGGCCGAACAGGTCACCGACGCATTTAACCGCGCGATCAAAGCCATCGCCAAGGAAGTCCGCATTCCTGGTTTCCGACCTGGACATGCTCCAAAGCAAATGGTCGAAAAAATGATCAATGAGCAAGAGCTTTATAGCCAAGCCGCGGACATTTTGATTCAGCGAACCTTTAAGACCGCTATGGAGCAGGAAAAGATTCAGCCTGACACTGGCGTTCGACCTTCGGTCGAGATTCAGGATCTTGATCGAGCTGGTCAAAAGGGTGCCTATTCGGCAAAAGTGCCTTTGCCACCAAAGATTGAACTATCGGAATACAAGGGATTGTCAGCCACTCATCCTCCGACCGAAGTTACAGATGAAGAAGTCGAGTTTCAAATTAATGAGCTCCGAAAGAAGCAAGGAAGCCGAGAAGCGATTACCGATCGAACGGCTCAAGAAGGCGACTACTGCGTCGTTAACCTCAAACTTGATGGTGACAAAGGCGAAGGCAAGAACTTCATGGTTGTGTTGGGTCAGACTTTCCCAAGTCTTGATGCCGCATTGGCAGGAATGTCCGCCGAAGAAATGAAGCACCTTGAACTGGATTTCCCAGCGAACTTCAGTGAAAAGTCATGGGCGGGCAAGAAGTCGCCGGCACAAGTGACTCTCAGTTCAATCAGTGCGATTACGTTGCCTGAGCTAAACGAAGAGTTTGCGAAATCAGTTAAGACTGAATCTGTTGAAGAGCTTAAAGTTCGGATGAGAGACAGCATCGTTAACGCTAAAGCTAATATGGTGCGAGACATGCTCCAAGATCAGCTACTTGAGAGCTTGAGACAAAGCTCAAAGGTTGAAGTTAGTGACAACATGTGGGAAGCCTTGGCTAACCAACGGTTGGGTGAGATTCAAGACCAGCAGCAACAGCAAGGCAAGACTCTTGAGCAATATGCCCAAGATAACGGCATGACCATGGATGAGTTCGTCAAAGCATGGCACGACCAAGCCAAGGTCCATGTTGAGCGAGCGATGGTTGTTCGAGAGATTTTTGCCAAAGAAAAGCTTCAAATCACGAATGAAGAATTGAATAACGAATTGTTCTTCATGTCTCAAGAATTTCAAGTTGACGCCATGGAGCTTCTCGAATATATGCGAAAGAATGACTCTTTGCAGGAACTCCACTTCCGAAGCATTTCGAGAAAGGTTTCCAACTTTTTGATCGAGCATGCGGTTGTCACCGAAGGCGACGCACCTGCAAAGCCGGCTAAAGCAGCTAAGGCTAAGAAGGACGACGCTCCGGCAACGGAAGAAAAGCCAAAGAAGGCTCCAGCTAAGAAGAAGTAGGCGAGGAGTTGGGTTTTGAAAGGGGAAGATCGGAAGGTCTTCCCCTTTATTGCTTTGCGCTACCGCTCACGATCGGCTGAGCTTAGTCCTTCACGGAATTTATCAAGGTTGATTTCACCTTCAGGAATGGGAGATTTTACTTGAGCAAAGTATTTTTTGAGGGCTTCGAGTGCGGCTCGGCAACGGTTACATTTAAGGGTATGTATTCGGGCGTACCAAAGATACAAGCCCCCTCGCTTGCCTTCAGCAATAGATTCCAGGGCACGCTTCATGTGTGGGCAAGGTGTCAATTGGGAGGTTGGGTCGTTCATTTTGACTCCTGCGATTTTGTTATATGTCCGCAGAGGAAAAGTCTGGCGCGAGATAGGCGTGATCGTATCGTACCCACAGGAACGTTTAGTATTCGCGCTGCTTCTTGATAGCTACATTCAGCTAAGTCAACAAGTTCTAAACAGGCTCGCTGATCGGCAGGAAGTTCGTCAAGGGCAGAGGTAATTTCTTCGGACAAGGTCAACCCATCAAGGATCGTTGCCGGAGTACTGGGATCTTCGGCAAGAGCAAATACACTGCTTTCTAGCGGTAAGACGTCACTGCGTTTGTCTTTGCGTCGATGGGCTAGGAAATCGCATGATATTCCTCGAATGAACCAGGAAAGGGAGCCGGCAGTTGGTTCAAACCGACCGTCAAGCATCATTTGGTATCCCCGAATCATCGCAGTCTGGACGAGGTCTTCGGCAAGGGCGACATCGGGATACGTTAAGCGCATTGCCGCTCTCATCATAGATGGCGACAAGGGAATTACGAATGATTCGTATTGTTCCCTTGTCATTGTGGGCCGCGAATCGCCGAATATATTTGCCCCCATTGCAAGAGTCACGACATCACCACAATGATCCTAATTCATAAGCCGTGCCGAAAGTTCCAAATGACGATGGAACTTTTTGCGAAACTCAAATCTTTGAGAGATGCGACCCAATGTCGCAAGGAAAATCTTCATGAAATTACTCGCAGCTCTCGCTTTGGTCACTGTTAGTGCCCTTTCACTCGCCGACTATGATACGAAAGTTATTAAGTCGGGCTTGGCACGTCCAACCGGCATTACGGTGTCTGGTTCTGGCCACGGTGTCATCGTCTACTTTAGCCAATTACCAACGCCAGGCGTAGGTGGTGCCAACGGAGGAAGTAATTCGGTTGACGCTTTCATTCCAAGTTTGAATTTTATGACTAACCTCCATATGGGAGAACCTGAGCCACGCAATTTGGCGATCGGGGTTGATGGAAGTTTGTATTGGACATGCAAATCGGCAGGAGTCATTTTGGAGCGCAAACGAAACGGTATGACTGCTCCTCTTTTGACGAACCTTGCTAAGCCAAATGGTGTGGCTGTCGACCGATGGGGAACCGTCTTCTACACTTCATTGCCGACACCAGGGCTTCCGGGAACGATGGGCGGAATGAACACGGTTAATTCCTACGACGGAAACATCATTACTCAACTTACTATTGGTGAGCCCGAGCCAACTGACATAGCCGTGAACCCAATGAATGGGAGTATTTACTGGACTTGCCGAACTGCCGGCGTTATTCTTCAGCGGACACCTTCGGGAGCAGTTTCGTTGTTCCTCCGTGGCCTCAATAAGCCAACTGGAATTGCAATTGACAGGAAAGGGAATATGTTCTTTACTGAAGTTCCAACCCCCGGAGTATCTGGTGCCAATGGCGGTGGAAACTTCGTGTGGGAAGTTGACCTTGGGACTAAGAAGCGAGAAATCGTTCATTTTGGCGATCCAGAGCCTACCGACGTAGCAGTTGATGGCAGCGGACGGGTCTATTGGACTTGCTCGAGTGCTGGTGTTATCGTTCGAGCCACGAAAAAAGACGACTAGTCGTAGTTAAGTCACTGAGTCAAGTGGGACGGCTCTAGTTGCATCCCAATTGACTCAGTGCTCCAGTATTAAAGAACTACTAGTTTTTCCAAAACGGTTCAAAATGTGAAGAAACCTAATGTAAAGTGTTAGGTATTCGGGTCTCACATAAATGGGTCTTCGACGAAATACATTAGGGAATTTATGAAAATCAAGTCAATGGTAAAGCTGGGATCAGTTATTCCACTTCTCCTTTTTTCGGCAATTTCGAGCGCATTTTCGCTTGAAATCACGATTCAGCCAATCTTAGTTGCCGATACAAATGGTGCTAACCAGTCGCTAGAAACCTCCTATCGCGACTACTGTTCAAAGATTTACGCTCAAGCTGACGTTGGGATTGTATTTGCCCCAACCCATTTCCTCAATGATACGACTTACAACAATATGAACATTAACAATGGTTTTGCCCTCATGTCCGCTCCCGGTCATGGTCAAAATTCAGACCCATTAGTGCTCAACGCATTTTTTGTTCAACACATCACAGGTTCATCTGTTTA
>JAYUOQ010000013.1:0-5529 GCA_043760685.1 Armatimonadota bacterium
CTTGTACTTAATTTTCTTGTACCGTCCGCAAGAACATTCCCAGTCCTTTACGGGGCCGAAGATTTTCTCACAGAACAAGCCATCTCGCTCTGGCTTGAAAGTTCGGTAATTGATCGTCTCTGGCTTCTTTACTTCACCATGAGACCAGCCCATAACATCTTCTGGACTTGCGATACCGATTTTAATTTTGTCGAACAGACTGACTGCTGCCATATTTACCTTTTATTAATAATTCCTTTGTGCTACTGCGCGATATTGAGCCTTCTCGACGCTGAGAAGGCTCGGTAATACTAGTTGAAGAACCCGACTGATCGAGCGAGGCGCATATCTTCGCCGCCGCTCAGTTCATCGAGGTCCTTGAGAGGAAGTTCCTTGTTTTGAGCATCTTCGACACTGACCTTGAGACCAAGGGATCGAAGTTCATTGACCAAAATCTTGAACGACTCAGGAATACCTGGTTCGGCAAGGCTTTCGCCCTTAACGATACTCTCGTAGGCTCGAACACGCCCCATGACGTCGTCCGACTTGATTGTGAGAAGCTCTTGAAGAGTGTAAGCGGCACCATATGCTTCAAGTGCCCATACTTCCATTTCCCCAAATCGCTGTCCACCAAATTGCGCCTTACCACCGAGCGGCTGCTGGGTGACGAGGGAGTACGGACCAATTGAACGAGCGTGAATCTTTTCATCAACCAAGTGCTCGAGTTTCAACATGTAAATCATACCGACCGTAATCGGGTTTGGCACCGTGTCTCCAGTGAGACCATCTCGGATCACTGACTTACAGGTTTGAGGATCGAATCCAGATCGCTTAAAGACGTTCTTCTCAAGGTTTATGATCATCTGCTTGTAGATGTCTTCCTTTGCCTTGAACGGCTTCTCATCCATTTCCAGCTCAATATCTTCTGGAACAAATTCATCGAGGTCGTAAGAAATCAGCTCGGAAACCGGCTTGATCGGAGTGGTTGCAAGAATTCTTGATACGCGCTCAAGTCGGTTGATTCCGAATTCTCGGAATTTGGCACCAACCTTTTCGTACAATTGCTCGAGCGTATCATCCTTTTCAAAGACAACATCAACTAACAATTCAGTCTTAAGATATCCGCGAAGTGCGGTCCTTCGGAAATGCTGGGCTAATCGCTCAGTTTCTTCCAGAACTTCATGCTCAGTGGCGCCTTGGAATGCAGGGCATTTGTACTCAATATTGAGGTGCTTGCCAACATATCCAAGGTGAGTTTCAAGTATTTGACCAATGTTCATTCTGCTCGGAACACCAAGTGGGTTCAAGACGATGTCACACGGAGTTCCGTCAGCCAAGAATGGCATGTCTTCGGCAGCGAGAACTCGAGAGATAACTCCCTTGTTTCCGTGGCGTCCGGCCATCTTGTCACCAACCATCAGCTTTCGCTTTTGGGCAACATAAACCTGGACCGTCATGTTTGTTCCGGCTGGCAATTCATCGCCAGGGATTTGCATGAGAGGTTCTTCTGTTCTATCGCATATGAGACGATCTCGCTTCTTCGACTCCTTATAAATGTAGTTGATCGATGGAGAAAGGTACTTGTATCGGCTGAAGACTTTTACATCAACGACGGTTCCCTTCTCGCCATGTGGCACTCGAAGCGAAACGTCACGCGTTTCTTCAGCTTTTTTACCAAAGATCGCAATGATCAGTCTTTCTTCTGCCGTCATTTCAACTTGACCCTTCGGCGCTACTTTACCAACCAAAATATCTTCTGGTCGTACTTCAGCCCCGATTCGGATGATTCCATTCTCATCAAGATCCTTCAGAGCATCTTCGCCTACGTTCGGGATGTCTCGAGTAACTTCTTCAGGCCCAAGCTTGGTGTCAACCGCTTCTGTCTCATAACGCTCAATGTGAATTGACGTATAGACATCATCCTTCACCATTCGCTCGGAAATGAGGATTGCGTCCTCATAGTTGTATCCGTTCCAAGGCATAAATGCGACAAGAACGTTTTTGCCCAAAGCAAGTTCTCCCTTGTCAACGCATGGTCCATCAGCAAGCGGATCTCCCTTCAGAACACGTTGACCGAGGTCAACAACTGGACGCTGGGTGAAACAAGTTGATTTGTTCGATTGAACTAAGTGGAGCAAATTGTAACACTCAAGTTCTCCGTCGTCCTTTCGAACTTTGATTTCAAGGGCAGTTACAGATTCGACTACACCACCATTGTGGGCAACAACCGCAGCACCTGAGTCAACAGCAGCAACTCGCTCGTAACCTGTTCCAACTAGTGGCTTATCACTTCGTAGACATGGTACAGCTTGTCGTTGCATGTTTGCGCCCATAAGAGCACGGTTTGCGTCATCGTTCTCAAGGAACGGGATCAGCGAAGTTGCAACAGATACAATTTGTGATGGTGCAACGTCAATAAAGTTAATCTGAGTTCGACCAACAGTCGGATAGCTTGCACCCTGCAATACTCCACCAGCACATCGAACTTGAATTCTTTCTTCGATAAAGAGCCCTTGAGGGTCAGTTTTCGTGTCCGCAGGAGCAACCAAAATTCCGGTTTCCTCTTGTGCAGTCATGTAAACAACCTCTTCCATAACGTGCCCCTCAGTAACAACTCGATATGGCGTCATGATGAATCCAAATTCATCAACTCGTGCATGAGAAGTTAGCTGGGAGATAAGACCAATGTTTGGACCTTCAGGAGTTTCGATCGGACAAATTCGACCGTAGTGAGATCGGTGAACGTCACGAACTTCAAGCTTAGCGCTTGTTCGTTGCAATCCACCAGGTCCAAGTGAGGATAGACGTCGCTTGTTGGTAAGTTCCGACAGCGGGTTAGTCTGATCCATAAACGTGGACAACTGGTTGCTACTGAAGAAGCTCTTGATCGATGCACTGATTGGCTTAACCGAAAGAATGATTCCTGGAAGCAAGTTCTCTTGATCTTGCGACGTCATTCGCTCTCGGGCAACTTTCTCCATTCGAACGAATCCAAGTCTTAGCTGGCTCTGCAAAAGCTCACCAACAGATCGAACTCTTTTGTTCTTCAAGTCATCAATATCGTCTCGTTCAGACTCTCTTCGTACATATGGCTCCATTGCGAGCATCATATGGGCGAGGTCTTCGGCGGTCAAATTGCGAACGTTTAGCGGAATATCTAGTCCGAGCTTTTGATTCAAGAATCGGCGTCCAACCTTTCCAAGATCATAGCGTCGAACATCGAAGAACAAGCCATAAACGAGTTGCTTTGCAGCATCTTCGTTAGCAGCTTCGCCTGGACGCATTCGCTTGTAAATATCGAGCAATGCTTCTCGGCTGTTTGATGTTGAGTCTGCTTCTAGTGTGGCTTCAACGAGTGGAGAAACGTACTTGAGGTGGATGCTTGGTAGCTCCATATCTTCCATCCTCTTAGCTGTTGCCGCTTCAATTTTTTCACCCTTTGCAATGATCAGCTCATCACCGATCTTGATATCTTCTAGAACACGCTTACCGATGAGATCATCAGCCATCGGAGTCTTCAGTTCAATAATTCTCGTTAGAGCAGTTAGGATCTCATCGTTTGTACTGAGCGGCGTTACCGTAAACGCCTGAAGTGCCTTTTGATCAGCGTCAAGCTTAGAAAGTAGCTCCTCGGTTATAACCGTATTGACATCAAAAAGGACTTCTCCAGTCGAAGTATCAATGACTTTTTCAACCGTCTTCTTACCGATGGCTGCGGAAAGGGTTCTCTTCTTAGCACCTCGACCGTCGGTCTTCATCCGTCCCTGATCGTCAACCATATAAAACGCGTAGAGCGCTTTTACAAGCTGAGTGATTGGCAGCTTTTTGGTTTGAGAAATTTGGGTTCGAACAATAAAGTTGGCATCGGACTCAACTTCGAGCCATGGACCTTCATTTGGAATGACACGCGCAGACACAACGACTTGCATCGAAGAGTCAACGCCTTCTTCAAAGTAAAGGCCAGGAGATCGGCTCAGCTGAGAAACAATAACTCGCTCCCGACCATTGATGATGAAAGTTCCCTTGTCAGTCATCAACGGCAGATCGCCGAGGTAAACCTCAGATTCAATTACTTCTCTATCTTTGCCGCCGAAACGGACAATGCCCTTAATCGGTGCTTCAAAAGTAATATCTCGATCTCGGCATTCCTGAATCGAATATTTTGGCTCGCCCAGCGAAAAGCTGACAAGCTCAATGAAATTGGTTTGCGTGAAGTCGTAGATAGGACTGAATGTTCGGAACAATTCCGGCAATCCTTCTTCCAAGAACCAGCGATATGAGTTAAGCTGTAATTCTATAAGATTTGGGACTTCAATGTGGCGGTGAATTCGCTTGGACGCTGCGTGAATAATTCTCATTGAAACTCCGGGAGTAATCCAGGAACGTTCAGTCTATCCCGCTGGGTAGAAGTTTATCAACACTTTGGACTCAAATTGTTTGCTTTTGTTTAAGAATTTTGGTTTATTCTGTCCTGAACGCTTTGACTTGATCGGACTTCATCGCGCAGATTGTCCAAAGCGATCGATTGTTGGTGCATAAGCTCTCTTAATTGGCGAACTTCATCGCTAAGTTGTGAGCCTTCGTTGTTATCTGAAACCACATTGTTGAACTTATCAATTGTTTTGCCATGAATCAACGCAGCCATCTTCATTTGGTGAGATGTCAATATGGCGACAATTGGAATGAGCATACCAATGATTGGAATGAGCACTCCAGGGTTGAAACCAAGATCTAAGGCAAATGGAAACATCATTGATTAACCTTCATTCTATCTTCTAATGCCGTTACGTGGATATTGTTGTCCTTCATGTTCTCCACATTAATAGCCAGGGAAGTGATCATTTGTCGGAGTTCGGCGATTTCCTTTTTCACTTCACCAAGTTCATTTGGAGAAATTTCCTGGACATTTTTTACCTTTAGCTTCACCATTTCCTGGGTATGCCAAGTCCAGAGACCTGCTAGCGGCAAGACCACAAATAGTGCAATTGCAATCAGGATTAGCCACATCACTATTCTTGAATTTTAACCCGATCCTGAACGGATTGGTTGCTACAAATTTCGTCTCTCAGGGTTTCTACACTCATTGAGAGAGAAGATACCATTGATTTGAGTTGCTGGACCTCGTAATGAACTGCCAAGATTTCGCTATTGCCCTGAGGCTGCGGGAGGCTGTCCCGGTGCATCAAAAGGGTCATTTTTTGTTGATGCCTGGTTAGGATAACTGTGATTGGAATTAACAATGTTGCGAACAGGGCAATGACCGGGGCAATATCTTTTATATCCATTAAGAAACGATTACACTAAAGTCGCAAATATGGTTGCAAAGTTAGTCAATTCGTCCCTTAGTCGAACCACCGTTTCGCCGTTCCGACTTCCGGGTTGCTTGTTCAAGCACTCGACCAAGGCCCTTGAATATCCCTTCAATGACGTGGTGGTCATTGGTACCAGCAAGCTTTTGGACATGAATCGTAAATCCAGCATTGCTACTAAAAGCTCTCAGGAATTCTTTGACATTTTCCGTCGCCATTCCCCCAACAGTTTCCCTTGAGA
>JAYUOQ010000014.1:0-15844 GCA_043760685.1 Armatimonadota bacterium
AGTTAAGTAATGTTCCGACCAGTTTACGCTTTTCTAGGCATCGCTACGATCATCACCTTGACTGCTTGTGTAGGGCAGCAGCAGGATCCCTATAAGAAAAACGACGGCGTTAAGAGGTCGGGGGTTAACATCACGAACCTTTATAACGACACGTGCGCCAAATGTCACGGCAATAATGCTCAAGGTGGGGGTGGAGGCACAAAGTCGCTCCTTACCGTTGATAAGTTCGACCAAAAGTGGGACAAGGCTTTCTTTGATGCAACTCGAAATGGTGTTCCCGAAGCCGGGATGGAAGGATATGGTCAAACCATGTCTGACGAAGAAATTTGGGCTTTGATCGTGCACATCCGCGAACTTCAAAACAAAGCAATTCGGGGAATGACAGCCCCAAAGCCGGTTGACGGCGTTTATTCAAGTCAACACTACAAATATAGAGTTGAAACGGTTCTCAAAGAAGACAGAGAACTAAGAACTCCTTGGAGTATGGATTGGCTCCCTGACGGAAAGATGCTCGTGAACTTCCGACCAGGAATCATGTGCGTTGTCGAGAACGGAGTTAATCTCGGTCGCGTCGAAGGACTGCCAGAATCAACTGAACTTGGACAAGGCGGATTGATGGAAGTCGCCGTTCATCCCCAATACAAGAAGAATGGATGGATTTACCTCTCGATCGCTGATCCAAAAAATGGTGATCGAAGAAACTCATTCACTAAAATTGTTCGTGGAAAGATTTCTTTTGAAGGTTCCAAAATGACGTGGTCGGACGACAAGGTCATCTTCAAAATGACCGACGACAATTACACTGGTGCCGGACAGCACTTCGGCGGAAAGATTGTTTTCGACGGCAAGGGACACATTTTCTTCTCGACCGGTGAGCGTGGTAATGGTCCACTTGCTCAACGCCTCGATAAACCAAACGGCAAGATCTGGCGACTGAATGAAGATGGATCAATTCCATCGGACAATCCATTTGTCAACACGCCAAACGCGCTGCCCGGAATATGGACCTACGGTCAACGAAACCCTCAAGGCTTAGCCATGGATTCCAATGGAGACCTCTGGGACACCGAACACGCTCCTCGAGGTGGTGATGAAGTCAATCATATCATCAAAGGTTCCAACTACGGTTGGCCGGTAATCTCGTACGGCATCAATTACAATGACTCGTCCGCTTCAGTGCCTTGGCCATCACCTGACCAAAAGATGAAGATGTCAGTCTATCGATGGCTCCCGTCAACTGGTGCATCTGGGCTAAAAATTGCTAAAGGCTCGGCATTCGCAAAGTGGAAAGATGACTTGATTGCTGGTGGTCTCGCAGGACAAAACATTGACCGAATCCGAATCAAGAGCGATAAGGTGGTTGAGATGGAAACCCTGGTCTGGGGAATTGGACGAGTCCGTGATCTCGCATTTGGTCCTGACGGCAATCTCTACGTCGCATTGAACGAGCCAGACCGAATCGTCCGGCTCGTACCAGTTAAGTAATACACAAAGACCTACCAGCGATCAATACTCGCTGGTAGGGCCTTTTTTTAGTGCTCCATCGCGTAATGTACGTTGCTAATATTGAGTGCATTGTATTTGGTCAAAACTAGGTCAACTGAAGTTTGGTCGAATGCGTCCGGTAAGGTGATTGCCAAGATCGCACCACCTTTATTAAAGGTATCTCGATAGAGGTTGATTGATTCTTCATTGACGCCTTGGTCTTTAAGATAACCCAAGGCTCCTCCAGCAAGAGCGCCTGCGCCAGTGGTTGCAGCTGCACCAACGATAGCAGTTGCGAGTGCCCCACCTCCGACAACCAGCCCAACTCCAGGGATGAATATGGCTGCGAGTGCGGCTAAAACTCCTACTCCCAAGCCAATTTCTAAGCCCTTTTCGGCTCCAACTACGGCATCAGCTGCAGTTGTTGTCGACAACCCTGACTTTGATCCGAGTTCCTTATTTTCAAATTCATTTTCAGTGTACAAGGCTGTGTGATTCTTGCCCCGATGCATATCATGGGGAACGTATTTTAGACCGTGTCCTTCGTATTGCTCATGGGCGACAAGGCTAATATGTTCGGCGGTTAGACCAGAGTCCATAAGAGCTCCAGTGGCACGCTCAGCGTCGTCGATAGTGGAGAATGATGCGTAAATGGTTGGTCTCATGGTTTTCCTTTGGACAAATCCTGCCCAGTAGTCTTTCATGACTCCTATTCAAAGGCAACATCGCGCCAGAGGTAGATTTGCTTGTCTAAGCTTTATCCGACAAAGGGCATGAAAAGAGCCCCATGCAATCTGCATGAGGCTCTTTTGCCCGAGACCAGAGCTTTGTCCTCTGACCCCTGATCAAATTAGTCCAAAGGAGCAATAACGACTCGGCGATCTGGCTCTTCGCCTTCGCTGTAAGTCGTAACGCCTTCGATCTCTTGAAGAGCTTTGTGAATGACTCGTCGCTCGAAAGCAGGAAGTGCTTCGAGAACTGCTTCTTCGCCTCTCTCTCGTACTTTCTCAGCAATCTTTGAAGCCAAGTTAGTCAACGCTTCAGCTCGCTTCTTTCGGTAGTCGTTACCGTCGAGGGTGACTCGAACGCCGTTGGCAAGCTGTTGTTTGGCGACCAAGTTGATCAAATATTGGAGTGAGTTCAGAACTTCTCCGTTCTTGCCAACCAGGTAACCAGCTTCTTTTCCGTCGATTGAAAGATTGATGTACTTGCCTTGAAGTTCGCCGACGACGATTTCAGCTTCGAGACCTGACTTATGAGCCAAGGTATTCAAGATAGCTTCTAGCTTTGCGGCATCTTCCTTCGTTGCGACAACTTCAGGACCAGCATCTTCTTCCGGAGCAGCTTCAACTGCAGGAGCTGAATCAGTTGCGGCAACTTCGACCGGAGCAGCAACCTTCGACTTTGCGCCAGCGCGTGGTGCTTTACCCTTTGGTGCAGCGGCTTCAACCGGAGCCTCAACGACGGGTGCTTCGACAGCAGCAGCTACCGCAGGCTTCTTGGCTCCAAGCTTCTTGCGAGGACCTTCGGTGCTCGCTGCGACCGGTGCAGGCTCAGCCGCCTTAGGAGTTTCGACGACAGCCGGAGCCGACGTAGCGACAACTGCTTTTGCTGCCTTTGGAGCAGGAGCTGACTTTGCTTCAGCCTTTACTTTGTATGTGACCTTGCCAAAGAGTTTCTTCGACTCTTCGAGGACCGTGATTTTGACTTGATCTGGGCTTACGCCTAATTGTTCGGCAGCGGTAGTGGCGGCATCGTCCAGATTTTTTACAGTTAATTCAATTGTTTGCATGTTTCTTTAACCTTACTTTTTAGGTTTGTGTTGTTGCGGCTTGCCAGTCTTCTTTGACGTTTCAATGTTTGACTTGCCTTTTGTTGGGGGAGCGGGTTTACCCTTATCAGCTAACTTTTTCATCCATGGGAACATGTCTGTAGGGTCAGTAGGATAGACTCCTCCGTCCTTCGTGTTCACTTTTTGCAACGGTTCGAGTGGTAAGCGGTAGGCTCTCAGCGACTGCACCGTCGCAAAGATATTGGTGAACGTCCAATAAAGGACGAAGCCACTCACAACCGGGAATGCTCCGGTGAACATGAAAAATGTAAAGAGAACCGAGATGCCAACTCCCATGAGTCGCATCTGTTTCTTTTGGCTCGGATCGCTGATCGGCGTCAGCATCTGCGAGATGATCATACTGATTCCGTAAAGGACGATCAGGATGTTATCTTGGGTTCCGAGATTAGGCGCAGTAAAGCCGTGGGTCGCCTTGCTAGTCGCCGCATTGATCCAAAGAAAAGTTCCTTTTTGGAATTCAAATTGGTACAGCAACATACATTGGTAAACCGTCAGGAAGAGCGGCATTTGGACGAATGCTGGCGCACAACCGGCGGCCGGATTAAGTCCGTACTCCTTGTAGAGTCCCATGACTCGCTTATTCATCTCCTGCGGATCGTCCTTAAACTCTTCCTTGATTTTTGTCATCAAAGGACTGAGCTGAGACATCTGCCTGGAGTGCATGATGGTCTTTTGGGTGAACGGGAAAACGATGACTCTCACCACGAGCGCCAATAACAGGGCACCAAACCAGTAGCTAAATCCGGGAATTTTTCCGGTCATCGCCATTAAGGCGTCAATGCTTACATAGCCCCAAGGAATGAATCCCCAAATAATTTCAGTCTTGTTTCGACGGCTAATAATCTCGCTCGTCTTTTCGAAAAGGTTCTGACCAGAAGTAGTCGTTTGTGGAACTTCAGGAAACCGAGTGTCAGGTGCTACAGAGAACTGAATGTCCTTCCAACCTGGTGAATCAAGATGCTTTTTCTGGTATGGCCAAAGAGTCTGGTAGCCCAATCGAATTCGGGCTGTCTCGTTACGCTGGAGACCCGCCCTAATTTGGGTATTAGCCGTCAAGATGGCGGCTTCATAATGCTTCAGATCAGATTGTTCTTGAGTCAGCTTTTTGTCCTTGACGTCTTGATCGAGTTCTTTGATGTACTCATTAAAAAGCGATGCCGCCGAAACATCTCGGGTTTCGACATTTGCCTTTTTTAGTTGCTCAAAGCTAGAAACGGTGCTTTTCGCTGGGTCCTTGGGACGATTGTTCATCGTCGAGAAAATCCAAACAAAGGACAACATCCAGATAATCCAGATGAACGTCATGTTTCGCTTTGGTGCGGGTGATTTAGCCATTTCTTTTAAAAAATTCTAAGGTACGGGGTCATTTCCGCCGGGGTGCCAAGGGCCACATCGGCAGATTCTCTTAAAACCCATCCATGAGCCCTTTATTAATCCGTATTTTTCAATCGCTTCCAGTGTGAACTGGGAGCAACTAGGGTTGTATCGGCAAGTAGGTGGCATCCACGCAAAACCGCGCTGATAACTCCGAACTAAGAAGATGCCAATCCTCCGACCCATTTTTGTGCCTCTCCCATTAATTGCGTAAAATCCGAGTTAAGCGTTGCATGATCTACTTTTTGGCACTTAACACTCGCGACAAGAACAATGTCTTGAGTGTTCAGTAAATTTGCCTGGGTTTGAAGCATCGAGTGAATCCGTCGCTTTTGTCGATTACGTTGGGGTTTCGTTCCAAGCTTCTTGCTCGTTGCAATCCCAACGAGACCTTTACCCGGGCTAACGATTAGCGTTAAAAAGTCGCCGCGAAATCGGCGACCTTGATTGTAAATTTCGTCAAACCGGAGCTTGGATGGACCTTTTATGCGCTCAGTTTGTGACGACCTTTTCCTCGTCGTCGCTTAAGGACATTTTGACCATCTTGGGTTCTCATTCGGATTCGAAAACCGTGGGTTTTACTTCGTTTGCGGTTATTGGGCTGGAACGTGCGTTTCATAGGGCAGCCTTCACAGATGTGTTAGGAGGTTGTATTGTACCCCTAGATTCCGGGCAGGTTTGCCTTTTTCAGCTTCGTCTCGGTCTGTTGAAGGTCTTTTTGCATCTTTTCAACGGCTTCCGGACGGTAATTAAGCAAAGATTTCAATACGTCTGGGTCACTTAACGATATCACATTGATCGCACTCCTCAGCTTCCATATTTCAAGGGCTAGCCTCTGCTTCTCGCTAAAAGTCTTCGGAATATCCGCCTTATCAACCCGCTTTACCAATGCTTGTAATTGCGTCTGGACACCCTTATAGTATTCAGGGGCCGCTTTCAACATCTTGTCCGCCAACGGCTTGCCTTCCTTTTGCACTCGAGACCAAACCGACTTCGCCATCGCAATGCTCGCCGAAACCGCCCGATCTGAAAGGCTCGGCGTTGGATTCTGTTGAGCCACAACCATCCCCGAAATCAGCAATCCGGCCAATATAAAAGGCAACCTTTTCATCACTCAGTAAATTATAGGACGAATCATCGAATATCATGTCTCTCATGTCGGGCGCAAAATGCGACATTTTGATCGTTGGAGGAGGAACCGGTGGCGTTGCCGCCGCTATGATGGCGTGTGAATTAGGCTATTCCGTGACCATTACGGAGGAAACCGATTGGCTTGGCGGTCAGTTGACCGCTCAAATTGTCCCACCCGATGAGCACCCATGGATCGAGCAATTTGGATGCACCGATCGTTACCGCCGATATCGAAACCAAGTTCGAAATTACTATCGAAATTATAAGGGTCTGATACCGTCAGCTTTACGAACAAGGCATCTGAATCCTGGCTCCGGCTGGGTCAGCCGCTTGTGTCATGAGCCTTCAGTTGGCGTCGCCGTGCTCTTCGAGATGTTGCTTCCGGCTATTGCCTCGAAGCAATTGACGGTTTTGTACCGACGAAAACCCCATTCAGCGGACGTCGAAAACGACAAAGTCCGATCCGTACGATTTGTCAACCTCGAAAATGGTGAGTTTGAGGAGTACTCCGGAACCGTCGTTCTCGATGCCACCGAGATGGGTGACCTGCTCCCCATGACGGGCACCGAATATGTGATCGGGGCAGAGTCGAAAGTCAAAACCAAGGAACCCAATGCCGTCAAGGGGCCAGCCGAACCTGACAATGTCCAAGGTCTCACTTGGTGCTTTGCCATGGGTTACGAAGAGGGTGGTGATCACTGCATCGCAAAACCCGCCCAATACGACAAATGGAAAGCGTTTAAACCCGACTTCTGGCCAGGACCACTTCTGGGTTTCGATGTGCTTCATGCCCATACCGGTGCCGAAATTGAGTTACCGCTCTTCAGCCGCGACTCTAACGATTGGTACGAACTCTTCTCTTATCGACAAATCGTTGACCCAACCATTCTCACAACCAAGACAAATCCAGTAACTATTGTCAACTGGCCCCAGAACGACTACTTCGAAGCCTCGATCATTGACGTAGATCCCCTCCCTACCGGAGATTCTGTTCCCGACAAATTTGAAATCGCTGGCGCGATGGGTCCAATCTCTGCCTCAAGGCTTCATGATGCCAAAGAACTCTCCATTTCACTACTCTATTGGCTTCAAAATGATGCCCCTCGGCACGATGACCAGCCAAGCGCATATCCGGGCCTCTACATGACCGGAGAATCGACCGGTACCCGTGACGGATTTGCCAAATATCCATACATAAGAGAGTCTCGTCGGATCAAAGCTCAATTCACGGTCAAAGAGCAGGACCTTGCCGCATATACAAATGCCGACAAAGACCGGGCGAAATCCTATCCTGATTCGGTTGGAATTGGGTCTTACCGAATCGATCTCCATCCAAGCACGAACGGCAGGAACATGATTGACACTTCGACTCTGCCTTTCGAGATTCCTGCAGGCTGTATGATTCCTGTTCGGATGAAGAATCTTATCCCCGCCTGCAAAAACATTGGAGTGACCCATGTCACCAACGGTTGTTATCGCCTTCATCCGGTCGAATGGAACATTGGCGAGTCTGCCGCAGCCATGGCGTGCCTCATGCTTCAATTTGATATCGACGTTCAAGGAATCCCCGATCATATGTCCGAACTCCAAATCCTGCTCAATGATCAGGGCGTTGAAGTCCAATGGCCACAATTGCATGCGCTTTAACATGTGGAGTGCGTCGAATTTATTCGCGCTTTGTCCTTTGCATTTATTGCGATGCAAAAACCGGTGCGCAACGCTTCCTTGGCAACCGCCGTAAACAAAAACTGGAGAATCGCCCCAATGATATTGCCAGTAACGGTCTGTCACCCGGGTATCTTATAAACCTATGTCTAACGACATTTTTGAGCGCGTAAAAAAGGTAACGGTCGAAGAACTCGACGTGAAACCAGAAGAAGTGACAATGGAAGCAAGCTTTACCGATGACCTCGGTGCTGATTCCCTGGATGTAGTTGAGCTAGTAATGGCTTTCGAAGATGAATTCGAAATCGACATCCCCGACGAAGAAGTAGGCGAAATTAAGACCGTAGGCAACGCTGTTGACTACATTTCTAAGAAGAAGGTTTAAATGAGTTCTCCGCCCGTACCATCCGGGCGCGTTGTCGTCACCGGTGTTGGAGCGGTAACCCCGCTTGGCACCGGTGTCGATGTTTTTTGGCCAAAGGTCGTGGCCGGTGTATCGGGAATTCGCCGAGTAACCAATGTTGACCCAACGCCCTATGCAACCCAAATTGCCGGTGAAGTTCCTGACTTCAACGTTGAAGATTGGTTTTGCGAAGGTTTTGAAAAGAAAGATGCCCGCCGAATGGATCGATTCCTCCATTTCGCGATCGCATCCGCGAGACAAGCTCTCGACGACTCCCGAATTGTCCTTGACGAAGACCTCAAGAACGAATTTGGTGTGCTTATTGGCACCGGAATTGGTGGTCTGTCGGTAATGTACGACAACACTAAGTTCATTCACGAAGGAAAACCTGACCGAGTCTCCCCATTTTTTGTCCCCTACATGATCGCCGATATGGCGAGCGGAATTGTCTCGATCATCAATGATCTGCGAGGTCCGAACCACACCATCGTTTCTGCGTGTTCAACCGGTGCAAACGCTATTGGTGATGCAATGGAAATCATCAAGCGAGGCGACGCCGTCGCAATGCTCGCCGGTGGATCAGAAGCTTCAGTCAACGATATTGGCATCGCAGGATTCTGTGCTTGCCGAGCGATGACGACCAAGAACGACAGTCCAACTACCGCATCTCGACCATTTGACGTCGACCGCGACGGATTTATCATGGGAGAGGGTTCCGCGGTGTTGCTACTCGAAGATAGAGATCATGCCATCGCAAGAGGCGCGAAGATTTATGCTGAAGTGGTCGGCTACGGAATGTCTGCCGATGCTCACCATATCACCTCACCGCATCCTGAAGGTCGCGGCGCCGCCAAGTCCATGAACATGGCACTTCGTAAGGCAGGGTTAGTCCCCGAGGACATCGATTACATCAATGCTCACGGAACTTCAACGCCGGTTGGCGACCCAATGGAAGTTTCGGCGGTAAAGAAAGTATTTGGCGATCACGCTTACAAATTGGCAATGTCTTCGACGAAGTCGATGCACGGTCATACGCTTGGTGCTGCTGGAGCAATCGAATCCCTGATCTGTATTCTCGCTATGCGAGACGGGATCATGCCGCCAACGATCAATTTGGATAACCCTGATCCACTGTGCGACCTCAACCACGTTGCTCATGTTGCTCAAAAGCGAGAACTCAACATCGTTCTCAACAACTCGTTTGGCTTCGGCGGACATAACGTCTCGCTGATCATGACGAAAGGTGAATAGTCGGCCAGTCTTTTTTCCCCTCCTCATAGGATCGTAACGCGTAGCCTGGAGGCACCCTAATCATCCATTAACGCATTTCCTCGATCCGTAGGATCACAGCGCATAGCCTGGGGTCGAAGACCCCAGGAAGGTTCTCCACAGAACCCGACCCGGAGGGTCGCAGAACTTATTTTAAGTCAGCAGGATCAAACTCTATGCCTGCCATTTTAAAGAGCATTACACGTTCCTCTTCAAAAGTCATTTTGTGGTGATACTCGGGTTGGCCTTCGATGTACTTGATAACACCATTCAATCGTTCGGAACTTACTGAAAATGCGGCATATCCGGCTTGCCACGCAAAAGCAGGAATTTCTTCTCGAGCCCAATTCGTCGACGCCTTTTTGATCTCTCGAACGATGTCGGCCACACACTGCTTGGTGCCGATGCCTACAAGAAGATGGACATGATCGGCGGTACCACCAACTCGAAGCGATTTGCATCCTAATCCGTTGATCGTTCCTCCGAGATAATTATGCATGCGATCGAGCATCGGATCCTGAAGGTACGGAACCCTTTCCTTTGTACCAAAAACGAGGTGGATATTAATGCTGTAATACGTACTTGACACGTTCCAATCTTATCAGAAACTCTGCGACCCATTCGGGTCGGCCAATTGTTTGGCAGGCACCCGGGGTCTTCGACCTCGGGCTATGAGCTGCGATCCTTCGGATCAAAATATCGGAAGGAAGCAAACATATGACAAACTAATTCCAATGCCCGACCATGCTCCTGGAGAAATGGACAACCAAATCCAACGATTTCTGGATCATCTTCGCGCCCGACGATCCGAGGCAACCGTCCGCGCCTATGGAGCCGACCTCAACCAACTTGCTCTTTTCACCGAAGGAGCGTTTGACTTCAACACTGAGACCCTTCGGAAGTACCTCCGGAAAAATGGCGGAAGTCCCCGCACCCGGGCGCGCAAACTATCCACCATTCGATCCTTCGCCAAATACCTCCGCTCAACCCAAGTTATTGAACGAGACCCTACCGAACCACTGGAAGCGCCTTTTCGCCGTCGAAACCTCCCCAAAAGCCTTAACCAACCTCAAACAACGAACCTCCTCGACCAACAAGATGTCGGACGGACCCCAAAACGCGACCGGGCGATTCTCGAACTCATCTACTCCGCCGGCCTGCGTTCCGCTGAAACAATGAGCCTCGACAAACAAGATCTTAACTTCCGAGACAACTCAATTCGCGTTATCGGCAAAGGCGACAAAGAACGAATTGCTTTTTTTGGCTCCACCGCGACCTCTGCCCTCAAAGAGTACATCAAGAGTGAACGAGTAAACCCGATCGTCGACGATGCCCTCTTTACGAACGATAAAGGTATAAGGCTGACCACCCGCACAGTCCAGAACATCGTCAAGCGATGGGCACTTGCGGTCGGACTCCCGCCCGATACGTCGCCTCACACTTTGCGTCACACATTCGCCACTCACCTGCTGGATGGCGGCGCCGACCTTAAGACGGTTCAACAACTTCTTGGGCACTCAAGCCTCGCGACGACGCAGATCTACACCCATGTCAGCATCGAACGGCTCCACGAAACCGTCCAAAAAGCTCACCCTAAAGGAAAGTAAATCCTCGAAATTCCTTCGACAGATATACTTCCTCCAATGAGGAAACCAAAAGCTCTGAAGCCCGGCGACACGATAAGTCTCATCACGCCAGCTTCTCCGCTCACTCCCGAGAAGGCAGAACGGGGCATCAAGCTCCTCGAAGATCAGGGATATCGGGTTAAACATTATCCTTCAACCTACAAAGCCGACGGCTACCTTGCCGGCTCCGACGAAGAGCGAGCCTCGGACCTCACCGCAGCCTTCCACGACCCTCACACTCATGCGATCTACTGCTCCCGTGGAGGATATGGGGCTAGTCGCCTCATGCCCTACCTCGATATCGATGACCTGGCAAAGTCGAACAAACTATTTATTGGGTTCAGCGACGTGACTACCATCCACGCCGCCCTTAACCGACGCGGACTACCTACCCTCCATGCTCCGATGGCAATCACGTTCGGACCTGATCGAGAGTCTTGGGTCTATGAGTCATTTTTGCAAGCTATTTCCGGTGAAGACCCTATTCCACCCACCGCGCCAAAAGGAGTGTGCATCACGCCTGGCAAAGCAACTGGAACTGTCGTCGGAGGCTGCCTCGTCCTGATCTGCGACCTCATCGGTACACCAGAACAAATCGACATGACGGACAAGATCGTCCTTATCGAGGACGTTGACGAAGCGCCTCACCGAGTAGACGCGATGTTGACTCACCTTCTCAATTCGAACGCTATCCAGCAAGCCGCCGGAATCGTGATTGGTGAAATGACGCGAACCGACGAAAAAGCCGACAAAGCGATCGGCGCAATGCCTTGGCGAGACATTGTCAAGGACCGATTAGGGAACCTAAACATCCCGTGCATCGTCGATTTTCCTTGTGGGCACGCCGCTCAAATGCTGAGTCTGCCGCTTGGGATCAAAGCCGAACTTGATGCTTCTGGCGGTACCATGAGGTACATCGAATCATTATGCGAATGAAATATTTAGGGATTCTAGGGCTGCTCGCTTGCTCAAGTCATGGACTGGCAAATCAGGTTTGGGAAAAACCGATTGCGCCGGGGCTAGTGTATCGAATGGAAATTCAGCAAGATCCACCTCGAATCATTCACTCGATGAAGATGATCACGAGCAACCCGGTGACATCGTTCGTTCCTGAGCTTGCCGGCAAAACCGTCTTCGACGCCAAAGGCGACGGAAGAACAACCGTCTCAAAATTAGTCGAAGACACCAATGCCTTGGCAGGAATAAACGCCGATTTCTTTCCTTTTACCGGCGATCCGCTCGGACTCATGGTTCGAGAAGGTCAGTTCATCAGTCTTCCCAATCCTAAACGAGCTTCGTTTGCCTGGGGACCAAATTCATCTGTATTTGGATTTTCTAAATTCACTGGGAACATCTTGGTCGAAGGTGGTCCGAACATTGAAATCAATGGATTTAATGAAGAATGTCCAGAAAATAAGGTGACCCTGAACAGTCCAGAAGCTGGGATCAGTAGATCCAAAGTTCCGTGCGTTACCGTGATCCTTAAGGTCGATGGAACCAGAATCGTGCCTTCAACCCAAATCGGCGCTACCGTTATGGCGACGACCAACGATGGAGCCAACATGCCGATCAAAGCGGGACAATTTACCCTCGTTGGGCATGGAACCAAAATGAATCAGCTTTCTGCCCTGGAAGCCGGGCAGCGACTGACCATCAAGCTGAACACGACCGGATTTGATTGGGAAAAACTTGAAAACGCCGTAAGCGGCGGTCCAATGTTGGTTCGTAACGGAGAAATCAACATTGACGCTGAGAACGAAGGCTTCAACAAAGACTTTATCGAAGGCCGCCATCCCCGAACCGCCATCGGAAGAACCAGCGAAGGGGATCTCATTTTTGTCGCCATTGATGGTCGCCAAAAAATGAGCGTTGGCGCAACCCTTCAAGAGGCAGCCGAAATACTCAAGAGCATGGGGTGTCGTGATGCCCTCAACCTTGACGGAGGAGGCTCGACCTGCATGAATGTTTTCGGCTTAAAGATGAACCGACCGAGCGACAAGACTGGTGAGCGACCCGTCGCCAATGGGATCGTGTTCTATGGTCCGAAACTCCTTACCCCCGACCAAAAGCTGAGGATCGTGGTTCCGGCAACCATTTCGGCAACAGGATTCGGACAAGCGAAAGTGGTCGATAAGAATGGGAAGGAAATTCCCAATATCGAAGTCTTTTGGTCCCTTCAAGGCTCGGCATGGATCGACCAAGGTGGACAAGTTAACGGATTAGAAGCCGGGACCGTAACCGTAGAAGCCTACGTTCGGGGCATGACAATTCAAGCCAAAATCGTTATTAAATAGACCCGGAAGACGTAGTAAGAACTAAGCACCATGCACCAAGAGCCATTGCCACAGGAATACATCAACCTCTCTCAAGAAGAGATTGATGCGCGAACGATTAAAGCAAAAGAAACTCTTGGGAAAAGGCTCGTTATCCTTGGGCACCATTACCAACGTGACGAGATCATTGCCCATGCCGACTTCCGAGGGGATAGTTACAAATTAGCTAAAGACGCCGCCGCTGTGCCCGATGCCGAATTCATTGTCTTCTGCGGAGTTCACTTTATGGCGGAAAGTGCCGACATTTTGACGCCACCTCACCAAAAAGTAATTCTTCCTAACCTCGCCGCCGGGTGTAGCATGGCCGACATGGCGAACCTCTTCCAAGTTCGAAGCGCTTGGAAGCAAATCCATGAAGTTATGGAATCGGATGAAGTCCTAGTTCCCGTAACCTACATTAACTCGGCAGCGAACCTCAAGGCTTTCGTTGGCGAGCATGGCGGCACAGTGTGTACCAGCACCAATGCTCCGACCGCCGTGTCATGGGCTCTTGAGCAAGGTTCTAAGGTCTTTTTCTTCCCCGACCAACACCTTGGTCGCAACACCGGTGTCAAGCTTGGCTACAACCCCGAAACTGAAATGGTAGTGTGGGATCCGTTCAAGCCATTGGGCGGAAATACTCCAGAAACCATCCGCTCAGCCAAGTTCATTCTTTGGAAGGGACATTGTTCGGTCCACAAGCGTTTTACCGTCGAGCAGATTGAACAAGCCCGAAAGGATCACCCGGGCATTCAGGTTTTGGTTCACCCCGAATGCGAATTAGACATAGTGAATGCTGCTGACCTCAACGGTTCGACTGAGTTCATCTTGAAATCGGTAACAAATTCCCCAGCTGGTTCAAAGTGGGCAATTGGGACTGAAATCAACCTCGTATCGCGTTTGGCAAAGGAGCAGCCAGACAAATTCATCATGTGCTTGGACCCAGAAATTTGCCCTTGCAGCACGATGTATCGTATTCACCCTAGCTTCCTGCTCTGGGCACTCGAGAATCTCGTTGCCGGTAACGTGGTCAACCAAATCATCGTCCCGGACAAGATTCGCGGAGACGCTCTTATCGCCCTTCAGCGAATGCTGACGGTCTGCGCCTGAACCAAGCAAGCTTGTAGGGCTTCTTCGAGGTCGCTTACTGGGCAAACATTGATTCCGGCCCAAACCTCGGTCGGTAGAGCCTCAAATTCTGCTCTTTGACAACTAGGATAAAGAACCGTTTCGTAGCCATATCGCTTCGCTGCAAGTAGCTTCTCTCTCAGCCCGCCAATCGCCAAGGTATGCCCCCTTAAGTTCAATTCGCCGGTCATAGCTACTTTCGATCGAATGGCTCGACCCGAGAAAGCCGAGAACAACCCAACCGCTACCGTCAAGCCCGCGCTTGGTCCATCCTTCGGAATGGCTGCTTGAGGCAAGTGAACGTGAACGTCGAATCGTGAATCGATCCCTCGAGCATCAAGGAAAGAACGAACACAAGTCAAAGCCGTTTGCACCGACTCTTGAAGTACCGGACCAACTGATCCCGTCAGCATTAGCTTTGGCTCATTGCCGATAGGCTTCGTAAGGCTCACTTCAACTTGCATGTGATCTCCTCCGTAGCCGGCAACGACCAGACCATTCACAATGCCAATCTCTTCCGAATCTCCAATATCAGCAATGGGGATTTGAGGAAGTCCAAGCAGCTCGATTAATTCAGCCCTATTCAAATTCGAAGGAATTTCTTGACCAAGCGCCACCCGCTTTGCAAGCTTTCGTCCCAAGCGAGCTATCTCACGACTTAATGATCGGACGCCGGATTCACGAGAGTACTCACGGACTAGCGTAAGTAGCGCATCGGGAGCGAGAGTTGGAAAGTCACTCCCCAATCCGCAGCGATCTTGAACTTCGGGAACGACATATTGTTGAGCAATCGCACTCCGCTCTGATTCTGTGTAACCCGAGAATTCGATTATCTCCATTCGGTCTAACAAAGCCGACGGGATGCTGTCCAAAACGTTTGCCGTAACAATAAAGAGCACTTCGGAAAGGTCCACCGGAACTTCCAAGTAATGGTCAACAAAGTGGGAATTTTGTGACGGATCAAGAAGCTCCAGGAGTGCACTGGTCGGATCACCGCCCATGCCTTGGCACAGTTTGTCGATTTCATCCAACACGAGTACTGGGTTCATCTTCCCCGCTTCAATAATTGATTGGACGATACGTCCTGGCCGAGCGCCGACGTAGGTCCTTCGGTGTCCGCGTATCTCCGCTTCATCCCGAACGCCTCCCAGGGCAATGTGTCCACATTTGCGGTTCATTACTTTGGCAACCGACCGCGCGAAGCTAGTTTTCCCAACTCCGGGAGGTCCAACGAAGCAAAGTACAGCCCCTTTTGAAGAACCTCTGAGCTGCTTAACTGCCAAGAATTCAATGACTCTCTCCTTAACCGCAGAAAGTCCAAAATGGGCGTCATTCAGTCTTTCTTCGGCTTCGGCGAGATCGATACAATCAACCGAGCTGGCTCCCCAGGGCAGTCGAGTCAGAGTTTGAAGATAGTTTCTTGTGATGTGAATGTCAGGACTCCCTTCCGTTGCTTGCTCCAACTTACGAAGCTCAGCAAGAGCTTGAGTCCTAGCTGGTTCCGGAATCCAGGATTCAATTGAAAGGCGATATGCATCGCACTCCTCGGCAAACGGACCCTTTATTCCCAATTCACTTTGAATCGCTCTTAATTGTTCCT
>JAYUOQ010000015.1:0-5515 GCA_043760685.1 Armatimonadota bacterium
TCATGAAGCTGGACGGTCGTTCGTGCCATCGGTACGGTTTGTTGGTACCATCAGAAACGATATAAAAGCCTAGTTCGATTTTGGAGTCCCGACTGGCAAGACTGGGGATGTCTACGATCGTTATCTCGTTCGAGTGGTTGAGATGAAGGAAAGTATTCGCATTATTCAGCAAGCAATTGATGGCTTGCCAGAAGGCGACTTCCGAACGAAAGATCGAAAAATTTCTCCTCCACCGCGAGAAGAACTTGATACTTCGATGGAATCTCTCATCCATCACTTCAAGCTTTACACCGAAGGCTATAGGCCACCGGTTGGCGAAGCTTATGCTGCAGTCGAAGGTTCAAAAGGCGAACTAGGCTTTTATATCGTTTCTGATGGTACCAACAAACCGTACCGATGGCACGAACGACCGTCCAGCTTCATGAACTTGAAATCTCTCGAAGTTTTGGCGGTTGGTCGAATGTTGGCTGACCTTGTTGCGATTATTGGCTCGATTGATATTGTGCTCGGCGAAATAGATCGGTAAGAACCACTAGTAGTAATTCTTGCTAGTCTTCACGGCTTCGTCAATCCAGTCGGCAGTAAATTGCTTCATCTTCTCTTCGGTAGAAGGTCCTTCAGGAATGATGCGAATGAATGCTCCTTCGTCGTCTTTGCCCCAATGCATCACCTTGTACTTGAACATATCCCACTTTACGCTACCAAACTCCGCATAGTAGCCCTGGGTGATCTTGAGGAAGTACATCGCGGTCTTCTTTTCCCCGCCCTTCTCCATTTCAAACAATGTGACAGGAACAGTGCCTCGAGACTTTGTCACGACGCTTTCGACTCTCTGGTTTGTCAAATTCCAACCCTGGGCAGTTAGACAAGTCTGCGGATCGTGAAAGCTCTCTTTTCTTCGACTAGCAATTGCCACAACTTCGTATTTCGATTGCCCATCTACAAAAACTCGAGCAACGATTCCCCAAGGGTTCAAAATATCGTAGTTTGATTGGTCAAGCTTATAGCTGCAATATTGACCCTGGGCCAGGGCCGCAGTATAGTGCTTAACCTTGAGGGGCAACATAGCCGCCACTTCGGGTTCAGTACGCTCAACTTGTGCAGGTCGTGGTGCAAAATTCAGGACGAGCCCGGTCGTTAAGAAAATTCCGCACAGGATTCCGAGTCGTTTACCTATTCCTTCCATCCAAATAACCTCGCAAATTTAAAGAGAATAAAGAAGCATATGAGCAGGGTCAAGTATCCACTGTAATCATGAAACTTCAACGCTGCGTCTGATCCCTGAAGCTCGCCAACTACCGCGATCAGCGCAATTCGGAGCCCGTTGATGAAAAGACAAAGCGGGACGACAAGCACGATCATCAAGATATTGAAGCTAAGTTCCTTGCGAGCGATCAGGACAAAGTGGGCGGTGAAACAGGCTACTGCAACCATCAATTTCAGGCCACTGCATGGAACGGCTACGGTCAGGGCATAGCTATTGAGTTGAATGTCTGTGCCACTGAGACGCATTGGATTGAATCCAAACATTGACAAAAACTTCTCCGCAACGGTTGTGGAAAGCAACTGTAGGGTGTTCGTATTGCCGTCGATGAATGATCCCCAAACTGGCAAGGCAAAGAGTAGAAATCCTATGGGCAAGGCAATAAACCAAGCTCGTTTGAACCCGAACAACAGCCAAATTGCCGTCAGGATCGAGGCAACGAACAGGAGGCATTGGATCATCCAAAACTCTCCGACGAATGCGATGTACTGGAAAAATACAATTGGGACAAACAGTGCAACCGCGACATATCCGGTTTTGACCGGAATAGCAATCAATTCCTTGTAACGAATTTTAAGTTGCCAGGCAATGAGAAGCGGAACAATAAAGCCGTGCGAGTAGTATTCGTCTCCCATCCACTTTTGGCCGGTCGTGACCAAGAGGTTTGAAAACATCAGAGCCAAGCCAACAATTGTTCCGAGGAAAAACCACGTGTTTGGATTTCGAAGCAGGGCCAACCAGTTGACCTGAGATAGATATTTCAGGCCAACATTTACGTAGCCCATCAGATCATCTAATATCGATGTTCCTTCCTTTTCCTTAGCTGTTCCGGCTTGATCCAATCAGTACTCCACATTTAATAACGACAGTTGTCGCAAAAGAATTCCAACTTCATTGTCGGCAGTTATAACAGTTATTATTGCCCAGTTGGCAAGGAAATGGGAAAAAAGTCTATGATTTAGCAGGATGCCTGATCTTAAAAATGCAGTTGTACTGGTTTGCGGCGGTGCCGGATTTATTGGTTCACACTTCGTGCGCCTCATTGTTGCCAAGTATCCTGACTCAAGGATTGTCATTTTTGACGCGCTTACCTACGCAGGAAATCTCTCCACCATTCAAGATCTATTAAGTGAACGTGTTACGTTCGTTCACGGCAAAATTCAAGACCCCTCTGAGGTTAATGGTGCAATTGAAGCGAACGGAGTCACTCATATTGTCAATTTTGCCGCTGAAAGTCACAATGATCGCTCAATTCTCGATCCGGGTTCCTTTATTCACACCGACGTCTTTGGTGTTTTTGTCTTGTGTGAGGCGACCAACAAATACAAGATCCAGAAGTATGTTCAGGTTAGCACCGACGAAGTTTACGGTTCGATTGACCAAGGACGATTCACCGAGGACTCACCGATCATGCCGAATACTCCGTACTCTGCTAGCAAAGCGGGGGGAGATTTACAGGCTAGAGCTCACCATATTACGTTTGGGACTCCAGTTTGCGTGACTCGGGGCGGAAATAATTACGGTCCGTACCAATATCCAGAAAAGCTCATTTCCTTCTTTGCGGTTCGCTTGCTATTGGGCAAAAAAGTACCTTTGTATGGCGACGGAACTCAGGTCAGAGAGTGGATTCATGTTGAGGACCACTGCCGCGGTATTGAGGCAGTACTTTTGCACGGAGAACCAGGCACGGTCTACAATGTTGGTGACGAGAACGAACGCCAGAATAAGGAAATCGTCCGGATCCTCCTTGAAGAAACCAGCCGAAGCGAAGAATTGGTAAAGCGCATAGAAGATCCCAGAAAGGGCGCTCACGACAAGCGATATTCGATGACGTCGGACAGAACGAGAGCGTTGGGTTGGAAACCGCAAGAAGATTTTGAGACACAAGTGAGGAATACCGTTCGGTGGTACCGAGATAATGAGTGGTGGTGGCAACCAATCATTGCGCTGCCGGATTATCAAGACTTTGTTAAAGCCTTTTACGGTCGATTTTTGGGTGAAGATTTATGAAAGCATTAATTTTGGCGGGTGGGAAAGGAACGCGCCTTCGACCCATTACTTACAGTTTGGCAAAGCAACTTGTCCCGGTCGCTAACAAGCCGGTTATTGAGTATGGAATTGATGCAATTGTAGCCGCTGGAATCAAGGAAATCGGCATCATTGTCATTGAAGAAAATAGCCCCATTGAGGAGTCCTGTGGAGATGGTTCTCGCTGGGGGGCAAAGTTCACTTATATCGTCCAGCCGGATCCACTCGGTCTTGCGCACGCGGTTGTTACCGCCAAACAATTTCTCGGTGACGACGATTTCATCATGTATCTTGGCGATAACTTGATCAAATCGTCGCTTGGTGACCTTATTGCCGAGTTTCAAGAACACCGACCTTCGGCAACTGTATTGCTCACGCCGGTCCCCAATCCAAATCAATTTGGAGTGGCAGAAATGGAAAACGAAAAAGTGGTTCGCCTTGAGGAGAAGCCCAAGGTACCACGGTCAAACCTTGCGCTTGTGGGCGTCTACTTGTTCGACAAAGTCATACATGATGTTATTGCTCAATTGAAGCCAAGCCCCAGGGGCGAGTATGAAATTACGGAAGCGATCCAAGGACTCATCGATCGAAAGATGACGGTTAGGTCTCATATCGTGACTGGTTGGTGGAAAGACACGGGAACAGTTGAAGCAATGCTCGAAGCAAATCGGCTCATCCTTGAGGATATCGAGCCAGCCCAGCACGGAGAAGTTATTGACTCTCAGATTGATGGTCGCGTGATCATCGGAGAGGGGGCAATCGTTCAGAACTCTTCTATTCGTGGACCAGCCATCATTGGCGAAGGATGCGTGATCTCCAACAGCTACATTGGACCATTTACGGCGATCGATAAGAATACGAAAATCCAGGATTCCGAGATTGAGCACAGCATTGTTTTGCAAGACTGTCAGATTATCGGCGTCAAACGAATGGATGGCTGTCTCATCGGCCGGGGTGCAAATGTTAAGCAGGGGTTACAAAAGCCGGCTTGTTTGAGATTGGTTCTCGGTGATTCCAGCGAAGTTACGCTACCGTAAAGTATTCTAATACGAAATGAGTTTGCAAGTCACACGATGGACCGTGGACTACGGCAACGGGACGATCAAGGAAGTTCGGATTCCCCACGCCTGGCGCCAAGAAGTCGATGTTAGGTGGGAAGGTCCTGCCACATATAAGACCCTGATCGACGTACCCGTTCGCCCAACAAAGTTACGTTTTAACGGGGTTAGCTACGCTTGTAAGGTGTTCATCAACGGAGTTCAAGTTCTTCGTCACGAGGGTATGTGGGATGCCTTTGAAATCCCCTTAACACCATATCGAGGCAAGCGCATTGACATTGAGGTTCAGGTAATCAAGAATGGCGGACAATCGTTCCCGGTCAAGAAGACATTGGGGGGATTTTTGCCCTACGTTTACCAAACCTTTGGTGGAATCTTCCGCCCCGTAGAAATCGTCGATGAAGCAGATTCATTGAACATTCAGCCTCAAGAACACGCTCCGTTTGATTCTTACATGCGAGGAGTCCTTCACTGGGGATGGTATCCCGAATTTGGACATTGCCATCCCGACGAGACCACGACCAACAAAGAACTGGACTATATCCAATCACTCGGATTCAATACAGTTAAGTTTTGTTTATGGCTGCCTCCCCACGCCTACTTGCAAGAAATGGAAAGGCGTGGAATGTTTGCTTGGCTAGAATTGCCATTGTGGCTCCCAGAAGCAGGTCTGTATGAATCGCCCGGAGTCGACGCTGAACTTGACGCGATGATCCGACAATATGCTCACCACAGTAACGTAGTTGCCTGGACACTAGGGTGTGAGTTAGCAAATGCACCGGCTGAGTACCGAGAAAAGTGGGTCAAAAAAATTCAGGCCCTTACGAAGAGCCCGCTCATCAAGGATAATTCGGGAGGCGCGGAGATGTACGGCGGTGATCCCAGGGAGTACGGAACGTTTTACGACTACCATCCGTACGCCGATGCTCAATTCTTTCCTCCACTCGTCGATTCCCTTCAAACTGGGCCGCGAATTGACGGCAAGGCATTTCTTGGGGAGACAATCGATTGCGATGTTCACAGGGACATTGAGCAGATTGGGGAAACGATGCCATTCTGGGCATCTGCCCTTTCGGAGCTCAATGACAAAGGAGTTCGTTGGCAATACGATCTGCCGAATTTCATCAGCGAAAATCGATTTGCCAACGAAGCGAAGGTTTCTAGA
>JAYUOQ010000016.1:0-5497 GCA_043760685.1 Armatimonadota bacterium
ACCGGGTTGACTGCACAACCCATTCCGTCTCCACCCGTCCGATTAACCCATGCACTCAAATTGCCAGTTGAAACAGGTGACGCATTATCCTGGGTTCCACCCATCACTTTTGTTGCATCAGTTGGATGGAATGCCCCGGTATAGAACATCGTGATCCCTAGTGTCGAACTCGACGTAATATTGAATGCCCAAGACTGGGGATTCGCACCTGCAGGAGGAGTATAGGTAAGCGGCCAAACACCACCATCGTTCCCCGCCACTAACTTGGTTTCATCGCCGGGAAAAACTTCCATGCAATGTTGGTCATTATGCGTTTTCGAAGAGTTTGTATAGGTCTGTCCAATGTCCGTCCAAGTAGTTCCATCCCAAGAAGCGACCGTGACAAGTCCTACATAGAGGAAATCTTTCTTTACACTGTTGACCGTATGCGTGGCCACCCGCAAATACATATCGTAAGTCGATTGAGACCAGTTATACGTCGCACTTACCGGTAATCCCATCGGAAAATTGCCCGTGATATCCGTCCAAGTGACGACGTTGCCGGTTATGTCACCCTGGTAAATCTGCTTAATCCCCTGGTTGATGTAGTACAGCCGATTGCTGGTGACATGGGAAAAATCAATATGGGATCTCGATGAATTCGACGCCCCCGCTGGCTCATTAGAAAGCGTCCAAGTGACGCCTCCATCAGTGGAAAGGAAAAGTCCAGCGTTTCTGACTTGCGCGGCATAGATCCGGTTGCCCGAACCATCTGGTTGACTGACCGACATGTCGGTAATGTTCGCAAACGCATTTCCGCCGATAAGAATATTCGTGAAGCTATAACCAAGGTTGGTTGATCGGAATAGGCCGCCGCCACCCGCCATGCTCACCATCACAATTGAAGGATTATCAGGATCAAAGAGAACTTTAGACGCGCTCGTTCCGTTCCGTAAAACGATATTTACCCAACTAGCTCCTCCATCATCGGATCGCATGATCCCATTGCCAGATCCTGCTCCTCCATTTTTGTCGCCGAGACCCGCAATAACAACGTTGTTGTACTTAGGATGCACGCCAATGACGCTCACATAAGGTGATGGGAAGTGATCGCCAATGGGGCTCCAAGTTACACCGGAGTCAATGGTTTTCCAAATGCCGCCCGCTGGCGCAGCCATGTACATCGTAGAAGAAACTTTCGAGTCAAAGGCTAATCCCCCAATACGACCATTAAGCGCACTTCCAGTCGGTCCGTAGTAGATATTGTAAGGAACAGTTAATGCTCGTGGACCGGTGAATTCCCACCTTGGCTCTCCACTCATCGGAATGATTCCGCCGATCTTGGGACCACTACTGGATAACGAGCTTAACCTAGCCGCCGGCATCTCTCGCGCCCGCTTACTCGCAAGTGGATATTGATCCTCATTGGGAGTGTCATTGGGGAAGGATTTAATATAGAGCCTCTCCCGAAGAGCCTCATAGAAATCAGTTTCCGGATTCCCTTCTTGCCTTTTCAGTTTTGATATCTGCTTGGTCAGCGCCGAAACCGAACGGAGATTGGAGACATCCTCGTTCTCTTGCTTGTTGTAAGCAAACCACACTGTTGATGCTAACAGCATCGCACTTGCCGAAATACCAAAAATGGCTCTCATCCTTTAACTTTCCTCTGCCTATGTCTTGCTTGATCAAAACGATCAAACCACCCTCATATAATAGTCGAGAGAGTGACGCTAGTCAATGTAAGATTACTAGGTTTAACCGAAAGAGGACTTTAGCCAGGCTTTCGTTAATGAAAAGTCGCCTTGAGTGAGCCCGTGACCGGTTTCCAACTCGTTCGATGTCACAATCGCTCCACTGCGCTGGAATATCTCGGCTTGCTGCCTCGCAGACTCAATGGGTCCCATTTGGTCAACGATTCCATTGTTCATCAGAATCCTTTTTCCAGTTAAGTCCGACTCCACCGGTTCTTGAAGAATCTTCATGCCTCGCCACATGATCAAGCCATCGAGTACCTCGGGATGAAAAGTCATCAGTGCGGCTCCCATATTCGCTCCGTTAGAGTAGCCAAGCGCGATAAATTTGACATTGCCAATGCCATCGCCATCACCCTTGCCCTTTAGAAACTCGGCAAGATCATCGGACTGAGCTCGCATATCGTCTTCATCGAAGACTCCCTCTGCAAATCGCCGAAACCACCGAGACATCCCGTGCTCACTCACGTTTCCCTTCGGACTCAGAATCGCCGCCCCTGGCAGAAGGTCTTTGCCGATCTGCACCAGATCATGCTCCGTCCCGCCCGTCCCGTGAAGCAGAAGCAGAGTCCTTGTTTCTGTTGGTTCAGTTGCTGGTTCGTAGTGAAATTGAAAACTCATAGAAATCTATCTTCAAACTATGCCAGAAACGGTCGCGCTTTTGGTGCAAACTAACTTTGCGAATGGATTTCTCGGGGCTTAACGCGATCTTGAAACCTGATCAGATTTTGTCTGGGGCGGCAGCATCGCGTGGGTACGACTGTGACGCATACACCGTTGATCGTTCGAAGCCAAGCGTGATCGTACTACCTGATTCGACAGCCGAAGTAGCCGAAGTGGTCAAGTGGTGCGTTGCCCACTCCGTTCCGTTCACGTCTCGTGGCGCCGGCACTGGTCTCAGCGGTGGAGCAATGCCTGCCCTAGGCGGAGTCGTGGTATCGACCAAACGGATGAACCACATCCTCGAAATTGACATCGAAAATCGATGCATGTTGGCGCAAACCGGAATAGCAAACCGCCGATTAACCGATGCAGTCAAGGATCAGGGATTGCACTTTGCCCCCGATCCTTCATCCCAATCGGTTTCTACGCTCGGCGGCAACATCGGAGAGAACGCGGGTGGTCCGCATACGCTAAAGTACGGCGTTACCGTCCAACATATTCTTGGGGTCACGATGGTTGATCCGCTTGGCGAGGTTTTGACCATCGGCGGGAAAGTCGCCGGTGGTCCTGGATACGATTTCCTTGGTCTCATTTGTGGGTCAGAAGGAACTCTCGGAATTGTAACCGAAGCATGGGTGAAACTCACTCCCCTGCCAAGGGCAATTACGACTGCCTTAGTAGCTTTCCCTACTATTCGCTCAGCCACCGAAACCGTAGCCGGCATTATTGCCACTGGCACAATCCCGGCCGCGTTAGAAATGATGGACCGTGGCATCATGAAAGCGGTATCCATGGCGTTTGGATTAACCTACCCACCCGATGCTCAAGCGCTTCTCCTCATCGAGTGCGATGGTGAAGATCAGTCGATCGTGGATCACGAAATGGAATCTGTACGAGCGGTATGTACCGCTAACGGATGCTTAGAAATCACCATCGCGTCCGATGAAAAGGAACGGGCTCGGTTGTGGATGGTTCGCAAGAAAGGCATAGGAGCAATGGGGCGAATCGCGCCGTCAATTGTGACCCACGATGGCGTGATTCCCCGTTCGAAACTTCCCGAGATGCTTGACTTTGTTTACGAAGTAGCCGAGGCTCATAAGATTGGGGTAGCGAATATTTTTCATGCTGGTGATGGAAACCTGCATCCATGCTTCTATTTCGATGACCGAGACCCATTACAGGTTGAACGAGTGATCGAAGCCGGCGAGATCATTATTAAGAAATGCATTGAGTTAGGTGGTTCGGTATCAGGTGAACACGGAATCGGAGTCGAGAAGATGGATCTCATGCCGCTGATGTTCTCACCGGCAGACCTGGAGGCTCAGGCGATGTGCAAACGAATCTTTAATGACGGAATGCTGTGCAATCCGTGCAAAGTCCTCCCTAACCAGCGAGGCTGTGCTGAACACAAAATGCGTTGGCGAGGGGTGGCGACATGAGTGAAGATCTTAGGCCTCCGACTCCAAACCTAAGTGACACCAAGTCATTAAGATATCAAAGTGTTTCGCCAGTGACAATAGAGGAGATCGTCGAAGTTATTGGAAGTCATGATTCACTCAAGATAGGGGCAAATTACCCGTATCGTATGACTAGGTCCAATGAGCATGCTTCGCTTTATAAAAATAAAGATGGAAAGTTCAAGCCCGCTCAAGGTGCGCCCCTTTACAAACCGATAGAGAGTCAGTTACTTCTTGAAAACCATAACAAGCTTGTAACATTGAGCATTGCCGACCAACTTGTTACAGTTCAGTCAGGCATGTTGCTTTCCGATTTGAACGCGAGCCTCAATGAGCATGGCTTCGAAATACCGATTGGACTTCGTATCACAGATCAAGCGCAATCTATTGGCGACATGGTTGCCCTCAATTTACCGCATTGGAATCTTTCGGCTAACGGGAGCTGGCGAGACTGGATTGTAAGGATGAAGATTGTCCTGGCAGATGGAACCTTAATAACTTCGGGCGCCAACGTGGTGAAAAATGTTAGCGGGTTTGACCTCCATAAACTTATTACTGGGGCCAGGCATACGCTAGGGATTGTTGTTGAGGTAACCCTACGAATTCGTCCGATCTCAGAGACTCGTGATTTTCCGCCAATTGTAATCAATCATGGAGACCTTGTTTTAACAACGCCTTCTGGAATTCAGAAAATTCTTGAAATGCACCAGAAGGACATAGATAGCGGACTCGCTACCTACTTTATCAATGAATCAAACTCCCTTTTACTAATCAACTCGGTCGGCGGTCGCGATGCTTCCACTTTCGGACACCTATGGAGATCCAATCAATCGAGTTATGCACTTCCCGAATTCTCCGAATCCGAGAAGAAGCTAATGAAGCGCACCAAGGAGATCTTCGACCCGACTTATAAGCTCAACCCTGGGGAGTTTGGATTCATCTAATGCACGATCTCAACGAACTCTTAACTCACTGCATTCGATGCGGTTTCTGCCTCGAGGACTGCCCCACCTTCGTCGAAACTGGCAACGAGCTAGAGTCGCCGCGCGGCAGAATCTACCTTGTCCGCAGCGCGCTCGAAGGCAAGCTCGCTTGGGAAGACGTCAAGCCTCACATGGACCTGTGCCTAGGCTGTCGAGCCTGCGAAACCGCCTGTCCAAGCGCTGTTGAGTACGGCGCGATCTTCGAAATCGCAAAAGACATCATCGAGCGAAAGTCACCATCCGTCACGAAGAAAGCATTATTAGCCTCTACTACAAACCCAGGAATACTGAAGGCCCAACTAGCCGCAAGTAAGTTCATACCCGGTGGTCGAGTACCTAAATTCGTTTCACGACTTCTTTCTGGCTCTAACGCACAAGCCGATATGCCAACCGCCCAGACAAACCAGCCATTGCCAACCTTCTCTACCGACGTGGCGGTTCGGGGCGAAGTGTTCATGCTCACTGGCTGCGCAATGCAGGTTCTCTATCCGCGGGTTCACGAATGTACCCGGAGACTGTTGCGACGAATCGGCTATGTCATCCGCGATGTCAACCAAGGTTGCTGCGGTGCGCTCCATGCCCACAACGGAGACCTTTCAACCGCAAGGAAACTTGGAACCGAGCTCGCCAGGGCGTTTGAAGGCAGTATTCCAATCGTCGTGAA
>JAYUOQ010000017.1:0-2206 GCA_043760685.1 Armatimonadota bacterium
ATCACGATCAAGGATCCCGACGGTGATGTATTAAGTTCCAAAACCCTTGCCGTTTCAGTCCACGGAACCTTTAATGGCTCGTTCATAACTAGTAAAGAAGGGAAGCCAGGCGGATACAGCATTTCATGCAACGCATTTGGAACAACAAATTCAATTTATGCCAATGTTGTCTCCTACCGAAAGCCCGAGTACTCAATAGAAGTTAAGTCCGACAAGTTATTCTATACAATGGGGCAAGAAGCCTCGGCAACGGTTGAGTGTCAGTACTATTACGGCGGACCAGTGGTAGGAGCCAAAGTGAAAGCTCAAATCTACCGTTCACCCAAGTGGCAATACGAAAACGAGGATGGTGAACATGAATCCTACTCAGGCGGCAGTGGTCAATATTCTGCCGAAGTTGAAGCCGTTACCGACGCAAGTGGCCGTGCCAAAATTGCATTTCCGACTCGAGCCGAAGATGATCCAGAAGTTCTAACCAACGATTACCAATACACAATCAACGCATCAGTTTCCGAGGACGAAGGAAAGTACTTCGATGGTCAAGGGAAAATTGATGTGGTCAGGGGAGATCACGACCTTACCGTAGAAGTTCAGAACCCGTTGATAGCTCCTGGCGAATCTATTGACCTTCTCGTCAAGACCACCGACGCCGTCGATCGCCAAAAGCCGTCTCCCGGACATTCCGTCGTGGTCGAAATAGGGAGAGACATCTGGACTGAAAACGCCAGTGTATTCGTTCCACGAGACAAGCAAACGGTTACCACCGGCCCTGACGGAACGGTTCACTTAAGCATCCCTGTAACCAAAGCTGAATCCATATCCATTCGTGCAACTTCAATTGACAGTTCCGGAAACAAAGTTGTAGCAAGCGACTGGGCCTATATCGAAGGTTCTCCAGCCATGCGCGAACGCAACAAAGGCAGCCTCGACATCACTTTGGACAAACGGATGTACAAATCGGGTGATGAAGCAAGGGTTCTACTCCAGACTGACATGATTGGTGGATCAGCTCTGGTATGCGTTCAATCCGAGGGAATCCTATGGAAGAAGCTTGTCCCGATAACATCAGAATCAACTCTCGTGAAGATTCCAATTGTAAAGGAATACGCGCCAAACGTATACGTTTCGGTTTCATATGTAAAAGAGAAGAAGTTTCTTGAAGCTGAAAAAAAACTTCAAGTTGATCGAGCCGATCGAGACTTGAAGATCGAAATCAAGAGTAATCAAGAAGTCTATAAGCCCGGAGAAACGGCACAAGTTACGGTCAAAACGTTTGGCTCCGATGGAAAGCCGAGAGCAGCCGAGGTTTCTCTTGGCGTTGTCGATGAAGGAATTTATGACGTTGCCGCAGACGACACGAACCTCAAGGGTGACTTCTATCCAAATCGCTCCAACCTGGTAACCACGGCATACTCGTTCCCCGAGATCTATCTCGATGGTGGCGACAAAGGAAGCTCAAAGATTCCGCTGCGAAACAAATTCAAAGATACTGCACAGTGGAATCCAACGGTTTGGACTGGAGACAATGGAGAAGTTACGGTTCCGGTGGTGCTGCCCGATAACCTAACGGAATGGCGAGTTACGGCGGTTGGAGTAAGCGATTCAACTGAAATTGGAATGCAAACCGAAACCTTCCGAGCAAAGAAAGATTTAATGGTTCGTCTCGAACTGCCCCAATATTTGGTAGGTGGAGATCGACAGCGAATGACCGTTATCGTGGCTAACGACACTGGTACAGACCAAGACGTTAACCTAGAAATCGAAGCAAAAGGAATTACACTTACCGGCGGAGCCAAACAAGTTGTTCGTGTGCCAAATGGTCAACCTCAAACGGTCGAGTGTACGATTGAAGCTGGTGACCCATTAACCGCCTCTGTTTCGGCAAAAGCTTGGATTAACGGAGGGCTAAATGATGGCGTTCTCCAGCCCGTGTCAGTCATTCCTCATGGTCGAAAACAATTCGAAGGAAAATCTGGTGAAGGGGCAACCGCATTTGCATTGCCGATCAAATCGTCCGCCGATCCGAATTTCGGATCACTCAAGATTTCACTAAATCCAACCCTTGCCGGGGATTTGGTTTCGAGTCTCGATGGTTTAGTCGGATTTCCATACGGATGCGTTGAACAAACAATGAGCCGATTTATGCCGAGTGTCTTAGTAGACAAGGCGGTTCGAGACCTCGGGCTACCAAGGCCCGAAAAGTTGA
>JAYUOQ010000018.1:0-5484 GCA_043760685.1 Armatimonadota bacterium
CGAAAATCGGAACGGAATTCAATCCTTAGCGGGTGGCAAAACTATTCAAATCACCGATGACACTTAATCAACTGAATTCGTGCCATCGGCGATGAAGTCCGGCTGGGAGCCAAACATCCAAGTTACTTACTAGACTTTCCAGTGTCGAGGTTGACAAAGGTTCCCATGAGGGTCTTTTCGGCGGAACTATTGTCTCCACTTTGAAGTGCCTTGAGCGCCATTGTCACTTCCTGAGCTTCGACAATCTTACCGTCACTGATGAGAAGTGCCTGAGTCTTTTGAAGTTCTTGGATCGCGACCATTTGGGTGATTGCGCCGGTTTTGAGTCCCATGACGGTCTTTTCGATGGCTTTGCTGCTGGCAATGACCTGAGCGGCAGAACCAACTCTTGGATTCACTGGAACGGAGTAGCGTGCGGAATCGGATGAGAATTCCATTTCAAAGTCTAGGTCAAGCGTGACGGGTTGCCCGGTCATGAGATCATCGTAAGATAGCTTTCCGCCCAGGACTCGATAATGACCAAGTGGGTGGTTGGAGAATTCGAGGTCAATGACTTGCTGAATAACACTACCGCGCTCCATGTCCGCAAGGGCGATCTTGACCGTGCCTTCGGTTTGTTGCTGCGGTGCGCGCATTTGAACCCATCTCGCAAGCTTTAGTTCGAGCGACATGTTGCGGGTGACGGTTGTCATCAGTTTTTCAAGCTCGGATCGGAAGATTTCCGGAATCATTTGAGGTTGAGGGATGAAGTAGTAGTTACCACCAGCACGTTTCGCCATTCCGGCAAGTAACTCTTCGTTATAATCGGGACCAAAGCCTAAGAAGGTAACCGATACGCCTCGAGTTTTGAGTTCGCCAGCGTGGTTAACCAATGCGGTGTAATCTTTGATTCCGGCGGTTGGGTCGCCGTCGGTGAGGACGATCATTCGCGTTGCCCGGTTGGTCTCAATAAATTGGAGCACTTGTTGCATCGCGAGAGAGATGCCATCGAAGAGATTTGTGGTATTTCCTGCTTGAAGACGAGCGATCCCAGCTTTGACCATGTCTTTGTTGGTCACTTGTTGAGGCGGCATGAGGACTTCGACCATTTCTTCGAAGGTTACGATGCTGAGGATGTCAGTTGGGGCAAGCATGTCGACAACGTGGGCACAGGCTTGCTTGACGTATTCGAGTGGCTGACCTTCCATCGACCCCGATCGGTCAATGACGAGGCAGAGGTTCATCGGAGTTCGTCCACCGCTGACGACTCCGCCAAAGGTTTCTTGTCCGCCACCAGCGCGAAGTTCGAGGAGGAACTGCTCTCGTGCTGGACCATTTGCCATGGTTGCGGTTCGACCCGCAACGATCTCAACGTCGAGTGCCTTCATCGGTGCCATGACAGACGTTCGATTCATGTCCATTGGCGACATCGCTACGGTTTGCTGTCCTCCGGCTGTGGGCGCACCGGCCATTACCGTCCGGTTGATGTCTACTCTTTGCGTCATGTCCATAATATGTCTCTTATGATTCTATGCGAAAATTTGTTGCCCCTACTTTAACAATATCGCCATTTTTTGCGATTGCGTTAGTCACTCTTTGCCCATTAATGAAAGTTCCGTTCGTACTTCCTAGGTCTGTGACGTTGACGAACATGCCAGATGGTTCGATTCTTGCATGTTTCCTACTCGCACTTGTGTCGTAAGCCATCGGGACTTGTTGGCATTCACGGCCGAGGTCTATCGGCATGTTGAGAGGAAATCTTTGACCCGCCAATGGGCCATCGGTGGCAACAAGCATGGTTCCGCCGGGGGCAGGGGAAGGTTGATAGCCGCCTTGGGCGGGAACCGCGACGGTGGGATCGAGCTGACCATAGGGCGATGGAACCGGATTCATCATGGTTGGCTGCATCGACGGGTTCATCATCGTCGGCTGCATTGGTTGTTGTTGCTGTTGTTGGGCAATTGCCATTTGGCTCGGAGTCATGAGCTGCGAGCTAGCCGCTGGTTGCTGTCCACCATAGGGTTGTTGACCTTGCATTGGCTGTTGACCGCCGATTGGGAAAGCGGTGCCCCGGTTTGGCTCAGGACCCCGGTTCGGGGCTTTTGAGTTTCGCATCTGGAAAATTAAGCGGAATGAGCCGATTTGAAGAACATCGCCATTGTTGAGGACTGATTGTTGGACCCGCTGACCGTTCACACCAATTCCAATGGGCGAGCCTTGGTCAACTACCGTATACGTTCCACCCTGCTTCTGGATTACGGCGTGTTGGGGCGAGACGCTTTGGTCTCCGAAGAGAGGAATGTCTGCGCGTTCGAATCGTCCGATGAGCATTGCAGGTTTGTCGAGAACCCATTCCTTGCCTTCATTTCGACCTAGTTCAAGTCGAAGCCACGCTGATCGCATGAGGGCTTCGATGATGCCAATCATGAGGGCTATGGCACCGCACATGATGATGGCGGTGAGGGCTCGGGCAACGGCACCGATTTCTCCCTGATTCACACCTTTAGCTGTCAACATCAGCCCAGCGGTGCCAGTAGCAACCGTGTCAAAGAGGGCACCGGCAACCGCACCACCGATGACTCCTCCGATTAGTCCTTGAAGACCTCGGCGCCAGACAAAAGTGCTGATTCCAATTCCGAAACCGAGTCCACCACCCATGATCGCAATTGAGATCGTCCGGGGAATAAGGTTTGCAATTATAGAGCCTTGAGGATTGATGAATTGTGAAAACGGTGCGGAAATTGGCATAGCCACTAAGATGCCAATAATAGCGAAGAGTGCACTCAATCCACATTCCTTTAATGCATGGCTTCGGCTTCCCCGTTGGTAACCGCTCAAAAATCCAATTGTTGCTCCAAGAGAGATCGCCCAGGCTATGATCAACCACTTTTCCCACCCAGCGTAAGAATCAGAATATATATTGCCGGGTTTGAATGGTTCAACAATTGCCCACGCTACGAGTCCGGCAACCATTCCGGCAATAGCTTTAAAGAGGATGCTTCCCATTAACCTTCAAATCGGTACTCAATGCTTCCAAAGCGGACCGAATCTCCTGGTCGCAATAGTTGCGATCCACAAACTTTTGCGCCGTTTACCCAGCAACCATTTGTGCTGCCGTGGTCTTTCAACTCGACGTTCCCGCCGGTTTTGAAAATGCTTGCGTGGTTTCTTGAGACGGTATCGTTTGGCACGACTAGACCAACTCCAAATTCACGTCCAACCGTGGTTTCGCCTTCAGGGAGATCGAATGCGCTCCCATCGGTCGCAACTAGTTTAGGCACTCCCGATATTACGGCTTGAGAAATTTGTTGAAATGGAGCGGGGGCAGCTGGAACCGCAGAAGGGGGTGCACCGCCGAGGATAATTTGCTGCATTGGCTGAGGCGCGATTGGAGCGACCGGGTTTGGGTCGTGAGCTTGATTAATTGCGTCCCCTGGTTTTGGTATGTCGGCCCCAAGCTTTGTCAGGGTGTCCTTTACTAGATCCTGATTCTTCTTCATGTATTGGACAATGAAATACCCTACGCCGCAAGCAATCCCTAAACCGATCAGGGTCACGAGGAAATTTCCTATTGGGCTTACGGGATCCTGAACTTTTTCCTCGCCCTTTGCATCTTTTTCTTTCGATGATTTTGCAGGCTCGTTTGTGGATGTTGCAGCCAATGGAGCAACCGACTCTCCGTCGGGAAGGGCTATTTTAAGGGTGGATTCTTTCTCTCCGCCGACAGTAAAGGTTTGCCGAACAGGGTCTTTGGTTTGGCCTCCGGCTTTGTAACTAACAGCAACTTTGACTTCACCAGCTTTTACAAAGAAAAATGTCGCTGAGCCGTTCGCGGAAGGATCGACAAGTTCCATTCTCTTTTCGCCAGCATCTTGAAGTTCGATTGATGCGGCGTTTATGGGACCTTTAGGTGTCGAAACTTCAACTCGGACTTTGTAGACCGTTGAAAATTCTTCCTTTGTCAGTGTCCAAGTGCCATCCTTGATATCACCAATAGGCTTAGCGGCAACTTTTCCTGACGTTACATCAATGACAAACAACTTGTCAGTCTTTACGCCTGAATCAATGGTGTATTCAACTTTTTGACCGGCTAATTTAGTGAATTTCGAAGGGTCCTTTACTGGCCAATTGGCTGACTCAAAGACTAATTTGTCAGAATTGTCCGGAAAAACCAGCGAAACTTTGGTTGACGCGAATGTTAATGCCGAACACGCGACCATTATTAAACCAGTATAAAATCGTTGCACTCTATGGCTATTCTAGCCTGAAACCCAACAATCTTTATAGGTTTCGGGTTCTCTTACGAGTTTCTAATGGACGGATATTATGCCGAATAAGTCTTATAAGCACCAATGAACATCTGGTTTCCCCTTCCGTAATTCTGGCTAGTGAGGGATAATATCGAAATGACGCCAGCTGAGCGATTACAAGAACTTGTCGACGGAAAGAATCCAAAATTGATCTTGCGAATGCGGAGTGGGTTTGCAATTCTGGCAGACAACCAATTTTTGCCTGGATACGCTTTGCTTCTGGCTTATCCTCAAGTAGAGCAACTCAACGATCTCGATTCGAAGCGAAGATTTTTGTTCCTCGAAGATATGGCGTTGCTCGGTGAGGCCGTGCACCGGGTTACTGACTGTATTCGAGTGAATTATGCGATGTATGGAAATTTGGATCCGTTCCTCCATGCTCACGTATGGCCCCGTTACGATTGGGAGGTTCCGGAATATGCGACGATTCCACCACTTTCGTACCCAGAAGAGATTCGCAATCACGAAGATACGCTATGGGATCCGGAAATTCATGCCGAAATGCAGGATCAAATACGACGCGTGCTCCTTACGTTAACTGAGGAGCACGGTCATATTGTGCATTTGCACTGGACTTAGGTCTTAGACCTTATGCTTGGTGATCTGGTCGTCTTCGCGTAGAGCGTCGGCGGCCTTTTCAACTCTGTCGCAGAATTGTTCAGCGGAGAGTTTTTTCGTCACGAGGGCGGTAAGACTGTCTTCGAGTTCTTTCTCAAAGGTCTTGTACCACTGTCTGAACTTGATAGACCAAACGGCTTTGCTATCTTTTAAAGCCGCTGCTGGCGCTTTGAGTTCTTCTGGCAGTTCAACATCGTTTGAGCCTTTGATGGCCATAAATGTTGCCTTTTCTTTTACAAACCTTTGGGCGTTTTCCAAAGAAGTCATGAGCTTGAAATAGTCAATGCCCAGTTGTGGATTCTTTGCTTTTACCGGAACAAGCCATGGTTCAATGTCTACTTGAAGGGCACTTGGCTCACCTTTTCCACCATCGACGGCTGGAGGGAGGAAGAAGGTCATTCGTTGACCTGGATTCAAAATCTCCTTCATTTCCGGCTTAATCCAGGTGCCGCAAGGGACCATTGCCGCTTTGCCTTTTAGAAAGTTCGTTTGAGCTTGAGTGTGAGTCAACGAAACGGCTCCATCTTCAAAGTAACCCTTATCTCTTAGTTCCTCAATCATTTTTGCGGCTTTGAGA
>JAYUOQ010000019.1:0-5470 GCA_043760685.1 Armatimonadota bacterium
CAATCTGACTTTGCCGACTTGGCACTCCGGTCTCGCCTGGCGGTAGCGTCGGCAAGCCCTTCGATAGTGTTGGGGAGAACCCTCACTCCTCGCCCAATCATTTGGCAGAACAATGCCCAACTTTTGGTTGGCCGGAGTAGAAGGATGCAGCCAACATCGGGAACGTCAAATCCTTCGGTGGCGATTTCGACGTTCACAAGGATTTGTGTCTTTCCCGACTTGAATCGGTTCATGATCTTGGCGCGATCATCCATCCGCATAGAGCCATCGACCGACTCTGCGGCGAAGCCTTCTGACCTGAATAGCTCGGCTACCGTTTTTGCGTGATCGACACCCGTACAAAAAACAATCGTCTTCCTGTCTTTGGCTATTTCCGTCCAGTTTTCGAACGCGGTCCGGTTACGGCTCTCGGTATTAACTGCATCTTGCAGAGCCTTCGAGCTATAGTCACCGTGGACAATCCTCACTCGGCTAAGGTCAACGCCAGTCGCAATGCGAAAGCCACGAAGATCAGCCAGCCAGCCATCCGATATGGCCTCACGTAACGTATAGGTGAATGCGACTTCTTCAAAAATCGCTTCTTCCTCGCCATGCAGTGGACGGTTGTCCATTCGATGGGGCGTAGCGGTTACACCGACCGTAAAGCAAGAGCCATCGTATGCTCCGACTGCCCGCATGACGTTTTGGTAGCTGTCGGCGGGAGCATGATGGGCTTCGTCAATGATCAGGCATCCGGGATTCCATTTCCCGAGCCGAACGTTGCCTTCTTTTCCAAGGGACTGCACAGATCCAACGATGACATTTTGCTTGCTCGGTCTCTCTTTGAGATTTGCTTCTATTTCGACTCTTAACTTCGGATTTTGAAGGTGAATTCTCGCGGCAGCTTGCTCTAGGAGTTCTCTTCGATGGGCGAGTACCAATGTCGATGCTTTTGCTTCCTTGTAAAAGTCTCCAATGAGTGCACTGAACAGCGTCGTCTTGCCGGTTCCAGTTGGCAAAACCGCCAGAACCCGGCTCAATCCACGATCTCGACACGCAAAAATCTGCCCTAGAGCTTTCGCTTGATAGGGACGCAATAAGACCTTTACCACGGATTCGCGGGACTGCATCGGGAAAGATTCAAGACGGCACGGGTAGCAACAACGGTTCTTGTTTCGCAAACCATTCTGCCGAAAGATTTGAGCGGTAGAATCCAGATCAATGATCCTCGCTCCACTATTCGTTGCGCTGAACGTAACTCAAAGTAATCCGTTTGATCCGGGTCCAAATCCGATGTTGATGAGGAATCCGACCTTAAGTGCGACCACAATTGTATTTCAATATGCGGGCGATCTTTGGTCGGTGCCGAGGAATGGCGGCGATGCCAAAAGACTAACTAGCGCACCAGGCACAGAATCGAATCCTCATTTCTCGCCAGACGGTTCGACTATCGCCTTTAGTGCTCAATATGACGGAAATGTTGACGCCTATACGGTTCCGGTTCAAGGCGGAGTACCGAAACGCCTCACCGCCAACCCTGCCGCCGATACCATAGTTGGTTGGACTCCGGACGGAGAGAGTGTCCTGTTCACTTCCAACATGCTTTCCAATACGGATTATCCTCGACTCTTGACCGTCTCAAAAAATGGTGGAGTGCCGGTGCCCCTGCCTCTTCCCGCTGGCGTCGAAGGTTCATATTCAGCCGATGGAAAACACATCGCCTATGTGCCAAATGGTAAGTGGCAAGAAGCCTGGAAACGGTATAGAGGTGGTCAAACTACTCCCATTTGGATTGCCCAACTTTCAGATTCCAAGTGGAAGGCTATTCCCCGAAAAAACACCAATGACGAAAACCCGATGTGGATCGGCGACAGCATTTATTACTTATCCGATCCCACCGGACCAATCGGCCTGAACCGCTATGACAGTACAACCGGGAAAGTGACGGTCGAGATTCCGGGTCAAGGCTTGGACATCAAGTCAGCAAGTGCTGGCCCGGGAGCCATTGTTTATGAACGACTTGGTTCTTTAAACCTGTTTGACCTCAAGACTCACCAATCGAGTAGGGTTCCTATCACGATCCGAAGTGATTTCCCTGAAGTTAGAACGGGATTCAAGGACGTCCGATCTCGGATTTCAGGAATGTCCCTTTCTCCAACCGGACAAAGGCTCGTTGTGTCTGCTCGAGGATGGATATTCACTGCCCCGGCATCGAAAGGTGATATCCGAGTTCTCAACGGAAAGCAAGGCGTGAACCGACATGATCCAGCATGGTCTCCAGACGCCAAAACAATTGCATACATCAGCGACGAAGACGGAAATCAGAAACTTGCCATTTACGATGTTGCAACGCAAACGGAAAAACGAGTTTCTCTGGCTGACGGCTCTGGCTTCTACCGGAATCTCGTTTGGTCCCCAGACAGTAAGAAGATTGCCTATGGAAGCGAAAAGCTGACTCTCAATATTTTTGACGTAGCGAGCGGAAGCAATTTATTGGTTGATAAGCAAACCTATCGCGGACGAAGCGAAATCGATCCAAAATGGTCGCCGGACTCCAAATGGTTAACTTGGAGTCGTGACCTTACCAATCTTTACAATGCAGTTTTCCTCTACAGTCTAGAATCCAAGAAAGTTACTCAACTAACCGATTCCATTGCCGATTCGGAAAGCCCGATATTTGACCGCGACGGAAAGCATCTTTACTTCATAGCGAGTACAGATGTGGGACAAGGTGCCCACTTCGAAGACCTTTCGGCATACAATGCTCCAAATAAAACGAGCTCCATTTATGCGGTCGTTCTCCGCAAGAATTTGCCAAACCCGTTACAGCCAGAAAGTGACGAGGAAGGTTCCAAAAAGCCCGAAGTTGCGAAGCCTGAACCGTTCGGAATTGATCTTGACGGCATCGGGAATCGGATCATTGCCTTGCCGACACCTCGACAAGGATATCAGAGTCTTGAAGCTGGTCCGGCTGGATCATTTTTCGCAATGGTCTCTCCGCCAAGAGCAAACATCGTCAGTGGTGGCGGTATGCCCAATGCTTATAAGTTTAACTTTACTGATAGAAAGTTGGTCAAATTTGCCGACGGAATCCAGAGCCTTGTCAGTTCCTTGGATGGATCAAAGCTGTTAATTTCTCAAGGAGGCGCGGTTTCCATTGTGCCATCAGCCGCCCCGCCAACGCCGGGACAAGGTGCGGTCGATCTCTCAGGACTAAAGGTCAAAATTGACCCGAAAGCCGAGTGGGCGGCAATGTTTCATGAGGTTTGGAGGAATGAAAAGTTGCTTCTTTATGCTCCTAACATGCACGGCATTGATGTTGACGAAATGGATCGTCGATACACCCCGTTCTTGGCAAATATCTCGTCTCGTGACGATCTTAACTATTTGTTCACCGATATGCTTGGAGAGCTCTGTGTGGGGCACATGTTCATTGGCGGAGGAGATATGCCGACCGTGCCAAGAGTTACCGGTGGTTTACTCGGCGCCGATTTCAGCTTTGAAAATGGCCGATATCGATTAACCAAGATTTATGATGGCGAGCGCTGGAATCCTGGCCTCACCGCTCCGCTTGCCCAACCGGGGATTGAGGCTAAGGAAGGCGAATACCTACTCGCATTTGATGGCGTTGAGCTAAACGACGCCATGGACATTTACCTTGAGCTTGAAGGCAAAGCTGGAAAGCAGGTTAAGGTGAAGATTGGACCAACTCCCGATGGTATCGGGTCGAGAGAAGTTGTGGTGGTACCTATTGCAAATGACTATAACCTCCGGTTCAGGGCATGGGCTGAAGAGAATAGACGGGTGATCGATAGAGCCACCGGCGGAAGAGTAGGTTATGTTCATGTGCCAGACACGTCACCTCCAGGTTGGGAGGCATTTCAACGTTATTACTACTCTCAAACCGACAAAGATGCGATGATCATTGATGATCGATTTAATCACGGTGGAGCGGTCAACGATTTCATGGTTAACGAAATGCAGAAGCCGTTAGATTTCATCGATATTGCTCGATACGGCAAGCCGCTCAAGGATCCAAGCTCGGGCATTTATGGTCCAAAAGTTATGCTAGTAAACGAAATGGCTGGATCAGGCGGAGACATCTTCCCATTCATCTTCAAGTTGCATAAGGTCGGGAAACTGGTTGGACGTAGGACTTGGGGAGCAATGATCTCTTCCTACGGTTTTCAGGTTATTGACGGCGGCAGCGTCCGTGCTCCTGATGACGCGATGGCGGGCGCCGAAAGCGGTGATTGGGTCATCGAGAATGTTGGCACTCCGCCTGATATCGAGGTTGAGCTAGACCCTTATCTGTGGAGACAAGGGCGAGACGCACAACTAGAGGCTGCAATTGCTCAGATTCTTCTGGAATTGAAGAACTACAAACCGCACCCGATGAAGATTCCGGCGTACCCGGATAAGTCGAAGTTGCCGCCTAGTGGAGGGTAAAATTGCCATCTTTAGGAGCTGAAATGGGACTTAACGAACGAAGAATGATCAAGGAATTACGGGATGTTACTTTTCCTGAGCGAGTCAAGGAGATCGAAGAAATCTGCGGTAAAGCAATTCCTTATGATGTTGATTGGGAGAGTCTATCCGACGATGCCCCAGGTTTAAACTTCATCGATAACTTGTCATGTCATCGCCTGAATATGGCCCTTCGTGTCATCTGTCGCGACGAGATGGGTAAAGAAACAATTCGAGATAGCCTCAACCTAATTAAGCTGGCAAACGTTAAGGAAGTTTCAGATATGAAGATGACCTTTGACCGCGGAGTTCTGGAGATGCACTGCGCGTATGCACAAGGGACAACCGGTATGCATCGCGACGACGATATTCGGGCGTTGCTCGAGTCGAAGCTTTGACGAGATAAACATCGGGCTGTCCCAATCTCTTCAGGCCCGGAGGGTCGTACCTAACTTAGCCTATGGCGGAGCCATAGGCTAAAGTCTTGAGTCTCTTGCGGCCTGAAGGGTTGCGCTAATTCCAAACGTACTGCTCGTCGAAGACAATATCGTTTTCTCACAACAGAATTCGCAACTCATCTTGAAACGAGAATGCTTTGTGGTGAGCTTCCTGGTTGGCAATGTAATCCATCACGGCGGATTTTGAGGAATAAGAGACACCAAATGCTCCATATCCGCGCTGCCAGGCGAAACTCTCCCGGGAACCGCCCGTCGTCTTTAGCCAAATCGAGGATGAGACCTTTATTTTCTCAATGATTTTTGCAATTGTTTCTGTCCTACTTAATCCAAAGAGAAGATGGACATGGTCTTGATGCCCACCGACCAAGTATGGCGTGTGCTTCTCCGATTTCAGAACTGTCGCAAGGTAAGCAAAAAGCTCAGGCTCAATCTCTTTGTCAATCCAAGGAGTTCGATCCTTTATACTGAAAACGCCATGCACGAGAACTTGAGAAAATGACTGAGCCATGTCTCATTCTATATCGTAAGACAAATTAGCCCGACCCTTCAGGCCTCAAGAAAATATG
>JAYUOQ010000020.1:0-2190 GCA_043760685.1 Armatimonadota bacterium
CCCTAAGAAGTACTACATCCTCCTGATATCGCTCCCTGACCCACTCTCGAAACTTACGCTTACTCGCCATCGAAATATCAAGCGACTGGTTGCCTGCGATGGTCCAACCATCTCGATCTAAATCAAGGCCTAAAATATGCTTGGCATTTGGCAATGCGAGCAGCAACTTCGTGAAATTTCTTACTAAACCTTCGGTGTGATTCCAGAACTTATCGTCGCTTAAACTTGGCTCAGCCAAGTCGCCAAGTGAGTCTCGATAAACCCCTTCCGTAAATTCAATTTCCCACCCTTTCGGCGCCACCAGATCGATATGAAAAACAACCTGCGCCGCACCATCGTGCTTGATGATTCGGGCAAGTAGAGTTTTGCACTTTTCAAACAAAGCGTCAAAATGGTGTTTGTCGCAAATTGCTTCAACTCCGATACAGAAGATATGGACCCCAGATTCGGCAGCTTGCTTAATCTCCTGGAGAACTGTGGCAATTCTCTCTTCGTCAGGCGGTGCCGCATAGAACCAGAAATTAGGAAATACTTTCGTTTCTCTTACCAAGGTCGGTACGCCTTTTCTCATGACAATCTGAGGCGCATCGGATGGAATATCGATTAAAGCTCGAGGCGGAACTACCACTCTTTCAGGTGCCTTGTTAACAACCGGTTCAGAAACGACCCTATTGGAAATCGTTGTGCGATTTTGCGCAGTTCTCCCTTGTGGTCTCGAAGTTGGAGCAGCGCTAATTGGCTCTTCACCTCGCTCGCGCATTTTAATCATTACCGTTTGACCATCATCGTCAAATTCGAGGATTGCGGTCGGTTCAAATTCGCGAACTGGGACCGAAGATTCATCATCTCGACGAGTCGGCTTTTCAGCTTCCCATCCATCATTTTCGGTGAATACTTCTTCCCAGCGTGGTTGCCGCGTCCTTGACGGTCTGGACGGCGGAGGGGACGTAGGTTCTAGAGATGGAGCAAGACTTGTATTTCTCGGTCTAGCAACTTGTTCGCTTCTCGTCCGGAAAGATGGCACTGGTAGTTCTTCGTCCCACTTTGTCGTATCCGGCTCTACCATAGAAGGGATAGCCTTCAAGACCTTTGCCGATTTCGCATCTGGAGCAGATCTTCCGCGCACAGCTCTAGGTGGTGCATCCGAGGCAGGTTGCTTCGCACGAAAAACGAGCGAAACATCATCTCCAAGAACTCCGCTAAGCTCAGAAATCAATGTTTCAGGTTCAACTGCGGCAACTTTCTTTTTTGTGGTCGTGGGCTTTTTAGCCTTTACTTCGATATTCGAAACTGTTTGGTCTAAGGTCTTCTTCCTTGGCATGACTTTGCTCAACTATGTTCTGAACCCACTCTAGTAGGTCCAGGGGTGTTGTAAAAATAAGATCGGGAGCTTCGGCGAGAAGATCTTCTTTCCGTCCGGCTCCATAGAGAACTGCGCCGCATCGAATACCTGCCGACTTGGCGCACTTTAGGTCAAAAATGGAATCACCGATAAAGACAGAGTCTTTTGGTTCGCCATTGAGATTGGAAAGGGCAAGCAAAGCACTTTCAGGATGTGGCTTTGGCTTGCAAACGTCTGATGAACATACGGTCGTATCGACAAAATCCCAAGCCGAGAAAGAACCCTTTAGGTTCTCTAGTTCTTGCGAATTTCGACTGGTTACGAGCGCTATGTTGATTTGCGAAGTTGAAGCCAATTTTAGGGCTTCAACTGCTTCGGTATATTCAGTCTCTAAATCAATATGAGCCTGGTACCGTTCAATTGCAAATTGAATCATTTCCTCTTTTTCGTCATCATCTTTTGGGCAACAACCAAATCTGGTCATTTGTTCGGAAAGAGGAATACCAATTAGGGCGAGAATTTCAGCGTCATTTGGACGGTGACTCCCATATTTTTCAAAGGCATCTCCAAGACCAGCAACAATCATGGAAAGTCCATTTACGAGTGTTCCGTCGATATCAAAAAGGATCGCTTTAACAGGTTCCGTCGAAGCTGATGCCCGCACCCTCTAATTATGGCTCATTTCGACATATTCTTGCCCAGACCCTAAGGATATTCCAGGACTCTCCAATACATATGGGAGATGGACATAAGTCTTATAGTAGATGGGGGTGCTTCGCCACAGGCTCCACCAGGAAAAATAACCGAGTCGCCTCCGCCGAAAGAAGAGTTTGAGAAAACGCTTCAAA
>JAYUOQ010000021.1:0-5445 GCA_043760685.1 Armatimonadota bacterium
ATCCAGATTCGATGATGAGCAACGAGCCCTCGCACTTTACAACGGGGCGAGGAGCAAACGCTTTGGTGATTAACCTTGAAGCAATGGAATCGACAATGTCGCTCATTAATCCTTATCTTAGCTTAAAGGTCTAGATGTCAACCTTTCCCGGCGGACGAACAAGCGAACCTTTCGCTTTGGTCAACGTGTCACCAAAATCCGAGCGCCCAACCTCAATCATTCGAAGCATTCGCGTTACAACTTCAGGATATACATCAACAAGATTCTTGGTTTCAAACGGGTCAGCCTCTAAGTCGAACAGGGACAGTCCGATTTTGCCAGTCGTCTCTCCACTCGATTTACCAGCAACTCCCGCTGGTTGAGTCTGTAGTCGGTGGTTATGCGGAACATGCAGTTTCCACTTTCCGCTTCGTACTGCATGCAACTCGCCCGGCCAGTAGTAATAGAACCATCGCCACGGAGTCCTTGCGCCTGGCTTATCGGTGATTAAGTCAAAAATGTTATGCCCATCGATTTCTCTTTCGGGCAGCTTTGCCCCAGACATTGATGCGATCGTTGGCAACACATCCATGGTTGAAGCCAATTCTCGGATAACCCGATTTGCTGGGATGGTTCCTGGTTGGTAGAAGATTCCTGGAACTCGAAAACCTCCTTCAAAAGCAGTTCCCTTTCCTTCGCGTAAGCCACCCGAAGATCCCGCGTGTTCTCCATAGGGGAGCCAAGGTCCATTATCCGATGAAAACATAACTAGGGTGTTCTTCTCCAAGCCATTCTTTTTCAGCGTGTCGAGAATTTCACCGACCGAAGCGTCAAGTTCTTGGATCGTATCGGCATAAAGTCCTTTGCCGCTCTTTCCACTAAACTTCTTGCTCGCCGCAATTGGGACATGAGGCATCGATGGGGTCACATACAAAAAGAATGGCTTGCTCTTGTTTTGGACGATGAACTCTTTGGCTTTCTGCGTGTACTTCTGGGTTAGCAAAGCTTGATCTTCCATGGTCTTTACCTGCTCAACTGGTTTCGTCCCCTCATGTAAAAACAATTCCGGCCAACTCTTACCGTTTGATGGCCACATATCGTTCGAATATGGAAGCCCGTAGTAAGTGTCAAATCCGTGAAAAGTAGGCATGAGATTTTTAACTCCCAGATGCCACTTCCCAACGCAAGCAGTTACGTATCCGAGCGGCTTTAACATTTGGGCGATAGTCACCTCCTCAAGACTCAGTCCCGTTTTAGAATCTGGATTGAGCACTTGTGGAACCGAAACTCGTGCCGGATAACAACCAGTTAAAATTGACGCCCGGGAAGGGCTGCAGGCAGGGGAAGCAACGTTGAAGTCGGTGAACCTCACTCCGTTCCGAGCCATCCGATCTAAATTCGGCGTTCGGAACTTTGTATTCCCGTAACAACTCAAATCCCCGTATCCCAAGTCATCCGCGAAAATTACGACAAAGTTCTGTTGTCGCGAAGTCGCAATCAAACTAGCAAGAGCAATACCGGCGATCATGATCGGATTATACAGATGATCCAGGAATTGTTGCATTCCAATGGTCTTTGACTTCAACTTCCTTTGTGCCCATTTTCAAACGAATGGGCTTTGAAGTCTTAAGTTCTAGTTCGATAAGCTTTCCTTGTTTCGTCCAGGAAACATGAATGTTTCCACCCCCAGGAATCGGAACATCTCCCGATGCCCACTTGAGATTTGCAGTTTGAATATTGACCTCGTACACTCGATCGCCAACGTCAAATCTTGGATTCAATCCTAGGACTCTCCTCGACAACTGCCAAGTGGGACACCCTGACCATTCGTGGCAATGAGACCAACGGGTATCAAACACTTCCAACCAGGTTGTCCGATTGTCGCCTAAAGCCCATCCCCAGCACTTTCGATATTGAGCCAAGACAAAGTTAGATTCACCGTGGTTTAACAATGCGGTAAAAGCAAAGTGGGCAAAGTAAGGAGTTAAAATTTGACTATCCCCGACCGACGGATCGCTCAATCGCGGTCCTTTAGGGTTATTCGGAAAACAGTCCATCACGTGGCTCTTTATTGCGACTAAGCATGCCGCAATTTGATTCTTTGGAACCAAACCCGCTAGCAAGGCAAGACTTGCCCGATGGTAGCCCACTTCCGCCCATCCTGATCCTCCAATACGGTTGACTCGATCTTGGAGCCAACTTGAAATCATCGTCTCAAGAGCATGAGCTTCACCACTATATCCGTCGGCACGATTAATGTCTCCTACTGCAATTTCCCAACGGACTATCGCTCGAAGAGCCATCAGATAATGGAGATTAAGCGCCATATCCGTCGGACCTTCGTTACGGACGTAGCCCCAATCCACGAACGCCCAACCAAGTCCATCGGAAACCCCATCCTTGCTTGTTTGGGCCCGAAACGCCGTCATGTTCTTTCGAGCGGCTGTTAAGAGCTCAGTCAGAAGTGACTTATCACCACTCAATTCCCAATAATGGACGCAAGCCGTGACCCACTGGGCCGAATAGGTTGATAAGTAGCCAGGATCTCCCGGTCCAACTCCTGCAACTAAGCCATCAGATCTTGCGGATTGGGCCGCCTGCACAAGTGCTCGGCGAGACAAACTCAAATCACTCCATGCCACAGCTGCAATCTCGGTCGCAACCGATGCAACGTCTCCCGTCCATTGCCCCCTCTCTCGGGTAGGACAATCAACGAAGGAATCTTCGGAGCAGGCCCGAACGGTTTCCACTCCGGTCTTCCAAATTTTGTTCAACAGCGGGTCATCGCACGTAAACGAACCCTGAGGTTCTGGATAATACGTCCGCTCAAGGAAAGCCTCATTAATGAACTTGACTTTCTGTTTGGATTTAACATGTACTTCTAAGAATCGCCCACCTTTCGGTGTAATCGGCATGAATTCTTGCATGCCGCCACGAGCGACGAAGTGATCCATGTTGCACGATGCCGATCCGGATAAGTTCAACCACGGATGAACTCTACCGTGGCGTAACTCTTCACAAAGGGCAAACTCAACAACTGCCCCTTTTGGCAGATCCATCGTGAACTTTGGTCTTCCGAGCCTCACCCTCCCTAAGTCATATCTTCGCCAAACTCCTTGACTTGGAACGCCTTTTGGGTCAAGTTCATCGAGAAAGAATCGCACTGCAGGATCATCTTGTTCATATCCATAAGTGGGGACGAATTCTCCGCTAGCGATAGGTTTGATCGGCAAGTCGTTCATTCGAACGGGGCTTGTTTTTGCTTCGGTCAAGGGACCTACGCCTGGAGAAACCGGAACCGGTGTTGCCCATTTAGAATCATCGAACCCTGGCTTTTGCCAGTCCGGCCAAATTGGCGAGGTATCGCACCAATCGATCCACCCCAAAATATCACTAATGCGGCGAACCCTCGGCTGGTATCCAGGTATTCGAGCACACTTCCATTCGACAATGCTAGAAGTATCCCCATCGGATACCATGCACGAAAGGAATGGGGGGATTGCGCTAATGATGCGAGTTGTTACCCCATCATTCCGCATGTGAACCGCGAGTGTATGTTTGCCAACGGGCAAAGAAAACGGAATTGTTTGGTATTCAGGAAATTCCTTCGCGTATCGCGCAGGGCCATCATGGACAAGCTTTCCGTCTAGCCAGACAAGGTACGAGGAAGCACCAATTATGCGAAACGATCCTTTGGGTTCTGAGGTCAAGAAAGTTCCGCGAAATGCGACATGAGAATCGGCATCATCGGCTATTCCCTTCGGAGCCCAAAATGGCCCAAGAACAGCATTGCCCTGTAAAACGGCTGCCGCCCAAAAAATCGTCGCGCTCATGGCTAGAGTATGCCCCTATTTTTGACAGAACTGAAAATCTAGGCATAATGTTCATCGACATCGATTGTAAATGACCTTTTGTGGGAAATGCATGGTTTCTGTGCGCACTTTTCACTGGGTTAACCCTGACTGTTTGTAGCCCAGCAATAGTGAGTTCACCTATCAACCTGCAAGAAATTTACTTCTACCGAGATTAAACCTTACGATTTTCTTCGTCCAACTCTCACAGGTCTCACCTGAAGAATTATTGGTCAGCTCAGGGCAATAGGTCCTACTTACTTCTCTTTAACAGGTAGCGGAGTCAATTCTTCTTGACATTTAACAGATAAGCCTTATACTTGAATCGGGCATTAGTTGCCCTGGGCTTTTTTATTGCATTCGGAGAATCTAACAAGAGGATCCTGAAATGGTCAGTACAACAACAAAATATATCGTTTACACTCACGATGGCGGTGGCGTGCGCCACCATCACTTTGGCACTCAAAACAATATCATCGATGAAGCCAACGGGCATGCTTCTTCCGGTGATTCCTTTCCAGCATTAGGATTTCCTAGTCAAGAATGGCATGGTGATCTGGTGCCATTTGCCTTTATGTCGGTGGTTGGTGGCGTTGGTGGTCCAAAGCTCTATACTTCACCAGGAAATCATGATGTTCCCGTCGGGATGGACAACATTGAAGTCTTGGTAGTCTACGCCCCACCCGGAGGAATTGGCAGCGGTGGTGGACCGGGGATCTGGGTTGATGCCTTCAATGTGGACACCGGCGCATTTTCTGACAGTCTTGACTTCATCAAGGTCTTGACCCCGCCAACACCCCCCGATACCGTTGACTCTGCGAAATCTATCTTTGGGAATCAAGATGGAAGTGTTCCTACTGTCACGGCTGAGAATGTCCGAGCAAATCACCATGTAGATGGTGTTCCTTTCAAAGAATGGAAGCGGATAACCCAAACGCAAGTCCTTCAAAACACTCCTGAACTTCACCTAGCCGCTGGACAAACCGGAGAAATTTGGTTTGCCTTCTATCAATCCTCAGGCGATCCTGGAATTGTTATTCCAAAGCTCCATGAGTATCTCGAAGCCGGAATCATGATCTGGACCGGTGATGACTATTGTGGCAATGGTGGTCATCGAATTCCTGGGCATGGACCTGGACCAGCTCCATTCAAATTGGTTCTTCCAAAGGAATTTGTTGCGAAACTTAACGTGGATCAACAAGCAAAGCTAAAAGCATTGGCTTCCGAGTATCCAGCGTTGGCTCAAACGGCATTCGCGGCAATGAATAAGGTGGTATCCAACCTTAAGACCGTTGCGGATATTGCTTCAAAAGGCAAAGGACACTAGAATCTGAAACTCCCGCCAAGACTTTCTCTTGGCGGGAGAGCCTAATCTATTCAGTGGACAGGGCAAGTGCCGTCATTAGCTTCACGCCAATTTCGGTCGCGTCATCGTTGAAATCAAAGATTGGTGTATGGACGCTTTCGAAGTCTTCTCTGTCATCTGGAATGAGCCCTAATTGATAGAAACAACTCGGACACTCCTTACAATAGAACGCGAAATCTTCACCGCCCATTGTTGGCTTACCGTCGTCGGAGACGAATTTTTCGCCAAGTTCTTGGCGCGCGACGTTAA
>JAYUOQ010000022.1:0-2186 GCA_043760685.1 Armatimonadota bacterium
CTGCAATTCGAATCCCCGATAGGCTGGTGCCCACGGGTTCACAATTGATGACTTTCGGACCTTGATCGTGTCTTGAAGAAATGTTGGATTGGTCAACACGCTATGCATGAGGCTAAGGCCAGGTCCAAAGTCTTCGGGGTCAACCGTCAGCCCAATTCGCAAGTGATCAGCAGCTTGATAAAGCCGGAATCTTGTTCCTGTCTGCAATATGCGAAGAACATCTCGGTTGCCATACTCGGGAGTCATCTGAACTGCGATGCTCAGTGATTGAGAAAGCACATACCGCTGTGAAGAGTTAAGCGAAGGAAGTTTGACAATGGCTTCTATTGCCACGCTTCGACGATTTTGATTCGGATATTCAACAATTTGAGGAACCGAGCTGTTTTGGATAAGGAACAAGAGCGTTGGTATCACTTTGCCACCCCTCTAATCAAATCCCATGTCCGTTTGAATTCTGCAAAGGTTGCAAGTTCAATGCTCTCGTAAACTTTGGAAGGACGGAGACTTGGAGATAGGGAGAGCAGGGTGCCATTGAACTCTGCCGAGCCTTCAGGTGTAGACTGCCGAGATCGAATCCACTCGAGGGCATTCATTCGCCCAAGGGTATAGATAATTGCCGGATCCTCAACGTCCGTAACTGCCTTGATTGATTCATAGGGGTCGGTACTTCCGACTAGGGCAAGTCCTGGTCGAAGGCTAGGAGTATAGGTAACAAAGGGTCGATTAAGACGGCCAGCTAAGCCAAAAGCCGCTACCAGGGCATTGGCCCCTTGCTTAGTCGCGATTGACGGAATTGGAACTGCGACAAAACCAGGTACTCCATAGCTCCCATCAATGGCACGACCCGCAATTGGGCCCGGTTTTGAAGTAATGATCCCAGAAAGCAATTCTTTACATGACGAAGTAAATTTTTGTTGATCAATGGTTCCACAAGCGGATATGACAATATTGCTGCCTTTGGTCAGTTTTCGCCAAATGTCGACAAGGTCACTAGGACGAGCGGCTGCAACCGACTCCCTTGATCCAAGCGGATCCAAGCCTTCTGGACCGTAGACCGAACTCCAAGCGCTTCTTGATGCGATTTCGTTCGTTGTAGAAAGGTCTATCTCCCTTGATATCGCAACCGACTCTCGCTTGATTGCCGCTTCGTTAGCTCCGCAGTCTTTCAGTAATCCTGCAATGCCCCTATAGGAAAGTCCAATATTTTCAGCTGGGAGCCTCCACTCAAACCTCATCCAATCGCGTCCGGTACTGGCATAAAAGAACCCTCCTACCGACTCAATTTCCAGGTCATGTCCTGGAATCGATCGAGCGGCAATATGCTCAATCAAGTGACGATAGCCGTAGTTTGTGGTTTGATCGGGAAAGTCTCGATTACTGAGGATCAATTGGACAGATACATAGGGGGCATCTCGCTTCTCACAGTAAATGATTGCGCCATTTGAGAGCATCGTTTTGAGCTGATTTGACTCCTGATACTGGCTACCGGTTTGGAAAAGGAGAAGAGGAATCATTTTTCTAAGACAAATTGACTCTACAAGTGTACGTTGAAAATTGGTGGGTTTGGAAATTCCAGTGGAAAATACCGCAAGTCGGATATCCTAAGAGGGTCTATGCGACTGAATCGATTTGTTCTTCCTAGCCTTTTGCTGTTATCCAGCTGTTCCTTAGCATCCGCTCAAATTGTTCAGTCAAAGGCCGGGTACCTCATATTTGTTAAGTTCAAAAAGGGGCAAGTTATTCAACAAAGCTTGGCAATGCAAGCGGTCGATAATGCAAAGTTGAAGTCTTCCACTCAGTTTGCTACGAAGTGCTTGGAAGTCGATAAAAAGGGGTCGTCGACCCTTGAAGTAACCGTCTCCGCTAATGGTAACACTCCACCAAACAAGAAAAAGCTTCAAGTTGATAACCACGGCAAACCGATCGGTCAAACAATCGAAGGTTATAGTGGCACCTTTGCCTGGCCCGACTATCCAGTGAAAGTGGGTCAGTCATGGGTTGGCGACATAAAAATGGTTGGTACTGGTCAGCAACCCGGTGGTGCAGTCAAATCCACCTATAAGCTGGCGGGAATAAAGACAATCAATGGCGAGAAGGTAGCCAGTATTGCGACCGTGATGAACGTTGGTGGTAGTTTTGCAATCTCAGGGACGGGCATGATCTATATTCGGTTTTCCGATGGCCAA
>JAYUOQ010000023.1:0-2186 GCA_043760685.1 Armatimonadota bacterium
TTTCGAATCTTTCGGCCGATAGTCGCGAAGTGGCACAAACATGGACAAGGACAACAGAGTCTGACGGCTTGCTCCATTGCAAATGGGTCATGCCCTTTAAGAACTCGGCGCGGATTAAAATCCATAATTTCGGAACCAAAACTATTGATGTTGGGTGCTTTACAGAATCGAAACCCTGGAAATGGACCAAAGACTCCATGCACTTTTACGCCCGCTGGCGACCGGACGACATCGTGCCGGGTACCCCGTTCCAAGACTGGAACTTTGTCGATATCCAAGGTAAAGGTGTGTTTGTCGGCGATGCCTTCACGGTTCTCAACATCCGTAAAGACAGTTGGTGGGGCGAAGGGGATGAAAAAATCTATGTCGATGACGCCTGGGACAAAGGCTTCCCTACCCACTTTGGAACCGGAACCGAGGACTACTACGGCTGGGCAGGCGGCGTCTATCCGACCAAAGAGGACAACTTCCATCATCCCTTCCTGAACAACAAAGTCGGGGGACTTGATGGTCACACGATGGGATACAACATTCTCACTCGGGAACGGAGTCTTGATGCAATCCCGTTCTACAAGCGCCTGCGATTCGACATGGAGTCAAGTTTTGGCACCGACATGCGCGAAAAGTGGAACCTCCTAAGCTACTCGGCGGTGACTTTTTTCTACGCGTTACCAGGAACAACCCATAACCGTCCAGCGATGCCCGGAGCCGTCAAAAAACCAATAATGTCGATTGATCAACTTCAGAAGTTGTCGGATAAGATTCGAGCCGGCGGTTAGACCTTCTTACTCGAACGGATACAGTCTTTCATTCCAAATCGTTCGGGTACGGGAAGTCCCTTCCGAATCTGTTCGTCGCTAAATGTCGTTTTTGGTAGCAAGTAGTCGGGCAACGCATCGGGAGTTAGCGATGGCTCAGCCAAGCTTTCCGACAAAATCCTGACCTGCGCCTTTGCTTCCAAAGGGACGGTCATCACGCGCTCAAAAAACCATGCCATGGCGTAGTGCACCCAAACCGGTACGGGAAACATGAGGCGTCTTTTTCCCGCAACTCGTGCGATGCGCCCAACTGCCTCCCTGAGGAACATCTCCTCGGGTCCAGTGATCGGAACAGTTTTACGTGAAAGCTCATTGGAAACGATCGAAGCCATCATTACGTTCACCAAATCGTCCACCGCTAACGGTCGAACCGGCTGTTTCTTAAAACCAACCAACAGGAAGATTGGGAAGGTGTGGAGCGCATGCGTAATGTGGTCGAGCATATGGTCGCCCGAGCCGTAGATTACGCCAGCCTTAAAAATCGTGTAGTCCAGCCCAGATGAGCGAACAATCTCTTCAGCCGCAAACTTCGACTCATGATACAGCGATCCACAATCTGGTCGAGCTCGCAGAAAGCTCAACAGTAAGACCTTAGGCACGCCAGCTAAAGCGGCGGCTTCGATTACGTTTGCCGTTCCCGCTACATGGACGTTGGCGTAGGTCTGCGAACCAATTTCACGATTAATCCCACCCAAATGGGCAATCGCCTGACAACTATCAAACGCTGTAGCCAATGTCGAAACGTCGCCGGTACCTATCGGAGCAAATGTCACTCCATCTTGGTTGCGGATGGTTGAGTCTCGATGGTCTACGCCACGAGAGATGAGTACGACTTCATGACCATCTGAAATCAACTTTCGAGCTAAGTGTCGTCCGACGAACCCGGTACCACCGGTGATCGCGATCTTCATACTTCTATTATTCCATAACTTTCAGAATATTGTGAAACTATTGAAATTTGCAATAATAGTGATGTGGCGTTGGAAATCGAAAAATGTAGTGACGCGGACCTTGAATCGCTAGGCAAAGTCTGGTCGATCACCTACGGCAATGGGGAGCCATTCACCCGTGACCCAAACAAGACTCGTCTGTCCGAGGATTTTGTCGCGAAGCTTGACGGCCAAGCCGTAGGAGGATTCGGAATTAGCCCGATGACCGCCACGCGAGGGGCAGCCGAATATCAATGTGCCGGAGTGCTTGCGGTCGCTGTCATGCCTCATGTCCGTGGTGGTGGAGTCGGCGGCAAGATGATGAAGTTCGGCATCCGTGAATTTTTTTATCGAGGCTACGAACTTGCCAGCCTTTATGCATTCAAAGACAGCTTTTACCGTACGTTCGGGTACGAAGTGACCGGTGTTCGTTACAAAA
>JAYUOQ010000024.1:0-5439 GCA_043760685.1 Armatimonadota bacterium
CTAAATTTGTACAAAGAGACACCATGACGTTTAAGAGATATCCCTGGATCCTGGTACTAGTTTGCAACGTAGCGCTGTTCGTGGTTAGCGGCTTGTTGCCCAACGGCGTCGGCGGCTATGTCGCCTTGTGTGCCATTTGTTTTCCGTTTTCCTCTTGGTTTTGGTGGAGAGCCGGGCGAGATATTCAGACTCCCAGGCGTTAAGTGCCAATATAGTTGCCCTGAAAGGGCTTATCACATTAGCCCAGCGGCGAAGCCCTGGGTAAAGTGCATCTTTATTGCCTAGGGCTGAAGGGCCACCTCAATTGAATCGAATTTTCCTCCTTCGCTCATTCTTCGCTATGGCGGACAAGTCAGCTCGAAGAAGAAAACGCCATTAACCCAGCATTGCATGCTGGGCCAATTTGAGACACCCCCTCGGGGTTAAGATGGGCAGAAATTTGAACCTCTAGAATCAAACCCTTGGCATAGTTCTTCAGGGACTTTCAACTCCTCAGTGGGTCCGTTTGCATCGAAGCAGGCTTCGAAGGCCAAAGCTTGAACAGGTTCAAGCACTCCCAAAGGGGCCGTGATTTCTGACCGCCGTTTACTTCACCTCGATATTGCCTAACGACTTAAAGTTCCCTTGGTCGTCTTGCGACTCGATTCGGTACTTGCCTTTGGGTAACAACAACACAGGGGTGGGCTGCCCAGCCCGGACGATGACTTGATCCATTGGCACGGCTTGCTTGCCTTCGGTGGAGACAAACGCCTGCACCAACGCCTCTCCGGAAGTCGGCAACCACGACGGTTTCATCGCTACATCTTGGCGATATCCACCCATTCGCATCCAATGCGCTCTTCCCTGCTTCATGATGCTCCGCGGGTGGAAGACTTGCATATCAACAATGTTCTCGTAGCTTCCGCCGGTAAACCATTTGCCGTCCTTTGCCCGGAACATGGTGGGCTTGGTTAGCCACCCTTTTGAGTCGGCGAATCGGTACGCCAAGTTTTCGTAGGCAACTGAAGCTCTTTCGGACATTGCGGTTTGATCGATGGTCAGCGGATCGATTCCCGTCATCCGCTTGAGGCGAGCGGCGAGCCATCCAAGCTCCTTATTATCGTCAATCTTCTGCCAATTTTCCGTTGCATGGCTATAGCCAACAAAGAGAACAAGGCGTGTCTTTGAGTTCTTTTTCAGCACGCGCTCAATAAGGTTATTGGCTTGTTCCGTCTCTCGGTTGTTGATTCGATCGAACATGTCTCCGGTGCCGCCTCCGTTTCGAGTCTCGTACTCGACCATCAAAAACCCCATAAATAATGTTTGTCGTACAAAGTCATTAAAGAAGGCGTCTTTGGTGTAATAGCCTATGCTGCGAAGGGGATACCCCGCTTTTGCCGATTCGGCGAGAAGGGGGCTAAGGGTTTCGATTCCGATGGCGGTAAATCCTTCCTTAAAGAGTGCCCGGGCAACCTCGAGGTTAAACGCGCGACCTTGGGTCGAGTTGTGTTCCTCGTTGAGGATGACGATCTGGCGCCCTTTTGATTCCTTAACGATGGCTTTTAGGGCGTCGAATCGTTTGGCATCGGCGATTTTGTGGGTCGTCGGAATCGGCTTCAGCTCCTGCTTTCCTCGAGAATCGGCCTCGTATTGACGTGCCGCCATGATGTCGCCCACATATGGCGCGTACTGCGACAGCGTCCCGCGGATCATGTTCTTCTCGTCGTCGGTTTTGGCTTCGTCGAGGGCTTCCTTGAGCAGGCGCCACCCTTTGAGATAAAGTCCATCGCTGGCGGCCTTTTGCGCTTCAGTCACTTTTGGGGACATTTGAAATGTCTGAGACCAACTCGCTGATGTGAGAGCAATCATAGCTAAGAAAAGAGCTTCTTTCAATTTCATGGCTTATTATACAACTGGTACAGTAACAGAAATAACAACTCTATTCCTTTCTTTCAATTTTTAAAAGACGAGATACAATAGCAATTGTGGGCGTTCGATTGGTCGCTTTAGGGATATTGACGGTGGCTACCGTTGGTTGTTCGGCGCCCCATGGGACGGTTGTTTCGAAATCACTTCCCAGTCGAATTTCAACCTCGCCTCGGTACGTTCCCATTGATCTGAAGAATGACCATTTGATTGGTGTGGGAACGGTTGCCATCACCAACGCTGACAAGGTTGGCTCAGTACTTGATATCAACCGGATACCTTACGGTCGTTTTAACGATTTGAATTCTTGTGGGTTTGTGGTTGCCGAGCCGAATGCGGACCGGGCAAGAAGGCTTATTCGTGAGGACTCTTGGAATCACGGATACGAGTTGCTGAAGTACGTCAATCCTACGCCCGAGAATATCGCTAGGACCACAGTATCTACCGGCGAGTTTTTCGAATGTGAAGTTGCAAGAAAGGACGCAGACGATGCGGTTCATAGCCTTAATGCGAAGGGCATTAACTTTGTTGGTCTTAGGATAATGGGCGAAAACGCCACTATTATGATTTTTCCAAAGGATGAAGCAGTAGCTCGCCGCTTGATTCAAGAAGATGCTCTGGTCAAAGGCTATGGGTTCCGATTTCTGAATCCAAAAGAAAATATTCATAGTTCTGACCAATCCACGATTAATCCAGAGATGAAGCCTGATGCACTGAGTCGGTTGGTCGTTTCACCCTCAAGCAAATGGGCAGGAAAACTCGTCACAGTGGCGGCGGTTGCGAACAAAGACGCGAAGCTTGCTATCGAGTGTTTACGGTCGAGTGGAATCAAAGTTCATGGTACTTGGGAATCGCGAGGTGTGACTGGAGTTGTAATTGCCGACGGAGTTGATCAACTTAATGCGGTTAAGATGATCCAAGAGGATGCTCATCGGAGAGGGTATCGGCTGCTCAGTACTGATGCGCGCGAGCCGGTTGCTCCGGCAACAAACGATTGGTCGAAGCCTCCTCCGTCGAAAGAAGATTTGACCGCCGAGGCGAACCTCATTGTGTTTGTTAAGGAGAAAGACCAGCCGTTTGTTTCTGATTGTTTGGAAGCAAACGGGATATCTTCGGGGGCTTCATGCAACCATGGCTCTTGCGGAGTTTATGTTTCGAAGCTGGATGCCGATCGAGCGATTTCGCTGATTCAAGAAGACGCTCGCATACGAGGGTACGCGTATTCGACGCAGCGTATTCACTACAGGTAGAGATTGCAGGGAATCAAGAAAAGTCGAGAAGGGAGTTAGGGCGGAAGCCTTCAGCAAAACCCGGTTACGAAGTTTGATTTACGCTGCGCGTGTCCGAAGTTCTTGTCCAACGATTTGTCCAACTGCGATGTCATACGTGTCATTCAGGTCATTTTCCCCAGAACATATTTTATGACCAATGATTACTTTCACTCCGAGATCAAGCAGACAAGCTCGCAATAAGTAAACGATGCCCTCAAGCTTTGGAGTGTTACAGTCCCGCAACAAAATGGCGTACAAGTGATCACCTTGATACACCACAAAGTTGTCGTTGCCAACAATGGTTTGCAAAAGACCTGCAACTTCACGATCCTTTCGTAAACTTGCATCGATTTTAATAACGATGATCGAATATGGTTTCTCGTTCTGCTGGGCAGCCAACTGGTGAGCCTCAAGCAGGGACTCCCAGTCAAGGGATAGAAGCTCCCCCACTTGGTCTTCCGATTTAGCATTAGACAGCCTTTCTTGTCCGTTTTGAATTGTTTGACGGTAGTCGGCACGGTAGGCGTCGGCAAGTTCATCGGCGATTTGTTGAACAAATGGTTCAAATTCGGACCAAGATTCTGGCACTGGGTTTGGGTCAATTGCACAAAGGGTTCCCAACAACTCACCGTTTTCTCCCCACATTGGAAAACCAATATAGGCTTGGATCGGCACCTTCTTCCCTATTTCAGCTTGTGCGTATGCGGTCACTTTTTTGGATACAGGAGCAAAGTTGGGGCCCTCCCCGCGGATCATTCGGCAGCAAAAGCTCTCTAACCAAACAAACACGTCGCCGTCTTGGACTCCATAGTCAAAGTCCTTGGATTTGAGAACCACCCAATCGTGTCCCTCAACTCGCGTAATCATCCAAAGCCCGAAATCTAGCTTATCGTGGAGAAGCTGAAGTGCTTTCACGCAAACATCATCGAAAGACTGGGTTTGGTCGGGGTTCAATATTGGCGGGACGTGACTCATCACAACATAATTGTTGGTTGACTGATATTGAATCTTGATATATTTTTATCGACATTTTTCTGTTACAAGCTTTTGTCCCTTGACGGAAGTCTTGCTCGGATCATGAGAAGTGTCATTTCGGTAGGCAATGAGATTACAAATGGTCTACATCCCATTTCGTTGGCGACAAGGAACAGCAAAGTAAGACTGTTGGCCAAAATGCCCCGTCTGCCTTACCGCTCGACGGGGCTTCTTTTTGTATCTACTTTGACGATCTTCGTCGTCGAATGAGAGCCAAAGCACCCAAGCCGAGGACAGCAATTGAAGCCGGCTCAGGAACCACGCCAGAATTTGCTTGAATATCGTCCATAACTGGAGCACTATTACCTACAAACCGAATTCGCTTGATACCAACGGTTGATTCCCATCCGTACCAGTTCATCGCATTGGAACCATGTCCTACCGATTGAGCGTTACCTATTTGAACATTGTTCACATCGAAGAATGAAACGTTCATGATTCCATTATTTCCATTTGACGATGTCGCCATTGATCCGCCGAAACGTGATACTTCGTTGACGAAGACTAAGTCGGCAACGATGGGAGAGCCCTCGTTATTGATCCCCAGGGCTTGGGTTCCGCTGGTAGTCAAGCCGGCGCCATGGGTTCCCAGACCCCACGGGGCGGTCCCGGTGTCGTAAACCCAAAGGTTGTGACCGGTGGACGAGAAAGTTGCCCCTCCGCCCATCACGCCAAGAGTGATGACGCTGCCAGAGGTTGCATAGTCGGGATAGGACTCGAAGTTGTCGCTTAGAGTGCCAGAGAACTGAGACGTTGACGAAATTTGGGCAAAACTTACGGATGCAAGCATGCTAACCCCAATAAATAAAGTAATAGTTTTCATTTCATTTACGTTTGCAAAGGTGCAAACTCATTTTGTTTTTCTAAAGCCTGATGCCTTAGGGGACAGGAGGACCTTATGATGGACCTAATGGGACGAATTGAGGCATCGGAAATGGGCGAATGAGCCACAAGTCCGTTGAAACTGAATGGTGCCTGCTTATAGTGAGGCTACTGATTGGAAGTTCGGACCATAAGTGCCCGGTATTGCGGGCATGAATCCTAGATTGTTTTTGGAAGTGAAACCCGGCTCGGATGTAACCATTGAGGTTGCTCGGGCGTAAGACTGACCAATAATAATGCACGTGGACATAGCCACAAAAAGTAATCTCTTATTCATATTTTGCTCCAAACTCTCGTTCGTGAACGGAGGGACCCCTTTGAAATATTGCTCTGCTCTAGTGAACGG
>JAYUOQ010000025.1:0-5413 GCA_043760685.1 Armatimonadota bacterium
TGAAAAAGACACCGATACGTACTGACACTCTGCGAATAATTGCAAATTTAAACAATCAGCTTTGTTTCTTCCTATTGATGGAGAGCGAACTAATATCTCGCTTGGAAGACTTTGGTCCGGGAATTCAAAGCGCATATATGACTGATCTCTTCTCAAAAAATCCGCACGCAGAGAAGATTCATGTTCGGTTGAGCCAAGTGCCGACCATACTAATTGAAAACAGATACTCTACTTTCGGTGCCTACTTCTCCACTACCTATGAAATAGCCTCTGGGTTCTTTCCGAAAGCCCTAGAACTTCTTCAAGAAACTACAGGCATTGACTCAGTAAAACGGGAAAAGGAGGGACCAGAATCTCACTACAGAAGAGACCTAACTCATCGGGGGATGATAGATCTTCCTGAGAGAGCATTGGGAACATTTTCCTACTGTCGATACCGAAGGAACGCATTTATACACCAAGACAATTTAGCTAATAATAATTTTCTCGATTTTGTCAAAAACAAGGGACATTTTTTGAACAGCGCTTGGTCGACATCAAAAGGAGACATTGACTTTTCAAAGTCAACAATAGAATCTTTAAGTCAAGGAGAGACAATTGACATGATCAAATTACTAAGGATATCAATTGAAGACCTTGATGCACATCTCTGCTCCGTGGTAGAGCCTCTGAATCTGATTCAATTGATTGTGCGACAAGAATTTAGTCACTCAGCGGCGCCAATAAATTCTGACGTGCTGAAACAACGGGCGAAAAAGGTAATTTCGAAGCTGATGTATGAATATGAACTTGAGGTTACGTTAGTTGATGCGACCACGGCATTGAAAAGCAATGGCTGGAAACGGTGAGAAGAATCGACAACGATTCCACTACTCCACTATTTTTCGGTCGATTAAAATGTCCGGCCTACTAGCTTTCAGAACGGGTTCGAATCTCTCAAGAAACCTTATAACTGAAAATTTGGATCTAAACATAATTTTGTAATCGCTTATTTGGCGATCTACGTCGTAGCTCTGTGGATAATTGGGTCGCTTTAGGATATCCATGCTTGACAGTATTTTTGAAATTTCCAGTACAGAATCTGCTTTGAATTTCCAATGAAGGGAAAATCCAGTACTCGTATTGGGTTCCTTTTCAATTACAATGCTTTCCAAATATGACCATTTTGAGTCTAAAATCTTTTTCGTGGTCTGTGGAATCCCGTGAGTAGTTTCGTTTAGATTGACATCGGATGTTATCGACACCTTCGTCTCTTCAATTACAATCCATTTCGAATTGACTTGCTTTAAGACATATGTCACCTTTGTTTCGGACAAGTCAGCCCTTTGAATTGTTACACCAGCGACATTAGTAAACGCTACGCATGCATCCTCGATCTCGGCCCTTGAATCTACTTGTTTCCCAGACCCTTGGATCTCTCCAAGAACAAGAAACTGAACTAATGCGACTTGGGACAATATGGACATGGGCTTTTAATTGCCTTAAGGCTACCCAAAGTGGACACAAATGAGTCGTTTGAAAAGTTGGCAAATTCCTTTATGTGACGGAAAGGAAAGGTTTGAATCTCGACACTATTGTATACTTTAAGTCGTAGAAATACATGTTGCGAACGTGTAGCTGGTGCTGCCAGGAGGACGTGTCGCAGAGTGAAATATGTCAGAAAAAGTGCTGGATGAATCCACGGCTCTGTTAGAGCAATTTGCCAATCGTGAATACGAACATGGATGGGAAACCGATATTGAGTCGGAGACCATTGAACCTGGTCTGAACGAAGACACCGTTCGACGGATCAGCGGAAAGAAAAACGAGCCACAATGGCTGCTGGATTGGCGCCTCAAGGCTTACAAGCACTTCCTCACTATGAAGGAGCCGACGTGGCCAAACGTCGACTACAAGCCAGTTGACCTTCAATCGATTTCTTATTATTCGGAACCAAAAAAGAAGCCACTTTTGGATTCGCTTGAAGATGCTGACCCTGAGATTCTTAAGACGTTCCAAAAACTCGGAATTCCGGTTGAAGAGCAAAAGGTTCTCTTGAACGTGAAGGGAGCGGCGGCAAGTGCGGCTGATGCGCGGAAAGCCACTTTCGAAGAGTTGGAAGGCAAGATCGCGGTTGATGCAGTTTTTGATTCTGTATCGGTCGTTACGACCTTTAAGAAAAAGCTCGGTGAACTGGGAATCATTTTCTCGTCGATCAGCGAAGCAGTTCATGAGCACCCTGAGTTGGTTCAAAAGCACCTTGGGTCGGTAGTTCCTTACAGCGATAACTACTATGCAACTTTGAACTCGGCGGTTTTCTCGGACGGTTCGTTTGTTTACATTCCAAAGGGCACGCGATGCCCAATGGAGCTTTCGACATATTTTAGGATCAACGCAGAGAACACCGGTCAGTTTGAACGAACTTTGATCATCTGTGAAGAGGGCGGATTTGTTTCCTACCTTGAAGGTTGCACGGCTCCGATGCGCGACGAAAATCAGCTTCACGCTGCGGTTGTTGAGCTAGTCGCCAACGGTGACAAAGCGACGATCAAGTACAGCACGGTTCAGAATTGGTATCCCGGTGACCCGAAAACGGGCGTGGGCGGAATCTTCAACTTCGTCACCAAGCGTGGCATTTGCAACGGAAAAGCATCGAAGATTACGTGGACTCAGGTTGAAACTGGTTCGGCGATCACTTGGAAGTATCCAAGTGTCATTTTGAAGGGCGACGATTCGATTGGCGAGTTTTATAGCGTTGCGCTCACCGCAGGCAAACAGCAAGCGGATACTGGCACCAAGATGATTCACATTGGCAAGCGAACGAAATCAACTATCGTTGCGAAGGGAATCTCCGCTGGCAACGGTCAAAACACTTACCGCGGTTTGGTGAAGATTAATGCCGGTGCCGATGGCGCCCGGAACTATTCGCAATGTGACTCAATGTTGATGGGCGACCGATGCGGTGCCCACACGTTCCCTTATATTGAGGTCAAGAACCCAACTGCGACGGTTGAGCACGAGGCTTCGACATCGAAGATCGGTGAAGACCAGATTTTGTATTGTAACCAGCGAGGAATTCCGACTGAGGATGCGGTGAACATGATCGTCAGCGGCTTCTGTAAGGATGTCTTCCGGGAGTTGCCGATGGAGTTTGCGGTTGAGGCTCAGAAGCTTTTAGGTGTAAGTTTAGAAGGATCAGTCGGATAAGATTGATTGAATGATCCGACTTGCCACCCCCGACGACGCTCCGATTATTGCCGAATTCTACTACGATATTCGGCTCGATACAGCTACCCCAGTTCATACGGTTGATGAGATTGCTTGGTACATCACCAATCGTCTTGTCGATCGAAGATCGTCTTATGTCTATGTCGAAAATGACGTAATCGTCGGTTGGGTCGATGTTCACGAAGATTGGCTCGATCAGCTTTATTGTCGACGAGGATTTACCGGAAAAGGGATTGGGGTTCAACTCCTGAATTTTGCGAAATCAAAGTCGCCAAGTGGTCTGCAACTCTGGACTTTTCAGGTGAATTCTGGAGCGCGGAAGTTTTACGCCCGCGAGGGATTTAGGGAAGTTGAGCTAACGGATGGGCAAACGAATGAAGAGCGTTCGCCCGACGTTTGCATGGAATGGAAATCAACTTAGAATTGCGATTTAAATAGCCGGATTTCTAACGATTCCAGCAAAGTATACAATTCCTTTTGGTGCCCAAATATAGTAGGCAAACGGGTGGTCGGCCAGGAATTCGAAGGGCTTATTTGGGTCTGGGGCCTCACTGGCTAAAGCAGTTAAACCTGAGGCGGCCCCCGCAGTTGTCCCTTCTTCGTCCACTTGGATATAGGTCCGTTGAATAGCTTGCGACAAAGATAGGCTTTCTGAACTCATTCCGCCAAAATTTGCGGACGCTTCGTATGGCTTCGAAAATCCATGCTGAATCATCCAAGTTCTGATATTCCATTCAAAATTGGATTTCCATTTTGGAATCCAAACCGTGCCTTCCTGGGAATCGTATTTAGCGTCAATCTCCGCAAAGAGTCCCTTTTGCTTGATAACATCCTGTAACGACGTCCCTTGCTTAGGGAGCAGAACAAGCATCCTAAGACCAGTTCGGTACGGAAGATTAACCCACTGACATTTCTCATTCTCGCCGTATGAGAATTCTCCGGTTCGAGTCATCATCTGCACAGATTGTGAGATCGTAGCGCTGACCTTAAACGGCATTTCCTTCGTTTGCGATTTGGCGAAGGGAAGACTCCACCGATCTTTGAAAGAAACTGCATTGACAAGCACTAAGCGAGTACTCGCGTCGAGGTTATCAAAAAGCTTGGGAATCAGTTGGTTGGTCTCTTTTGAAACGAAAGCGTTGACTTCTGACAGACCAGGTTCAGGAAAATCGGATTGCTTGCATTCTGCCTTATAGAAGTCATGGGTATCAGATTTGAATGAGGGCAAAATCGGATAGCCTTTTTTAACCCAAACTCCATTTGCTTGCCGGATGACATTTGCCATCATAAGGTTTGAAATACTTTTGCGAAGCTTCACCATGACCTTGGCTTGGTCAAGAGCTGGTTCACTTTGATGGAGGAATCGCCTTAGCTGTTCGTCTGTCTCGCCTTTTGCTCCCAGCCGTATCATGCCAAAGCACTCTATTGCACTCCACGGAGATATCATCACGTTGTTAGTGTCTTTGGAGCTCGCCATATCGCCAAGATTTTGAACGGCGAATTCGTTGGTTGGCTCGATAGACGACTTTGACAAATTCATGTAATTTGCGTCGAGTGTGACTGCAACCAAATCATCGTTAGATTGTGATCCAGGAGATCCCGTTTGGCAACCGCCAATCAAGAGGGCTGCGCCTATGATGATGCGATAACGATGTGCAACCATGCCCTATCTTATTCGAAAACTGCGGCTTTTATTGCGGAGCGTTTTTGCTGGCACCGATGTCAAGGGTAAAGAACTCTAAAACATCGTCCAATTTTTCGTTTTCGGTTGCGCACAGGGCTAATGCGGTTTGCAAAGATTTTGTAGACTCATCAATCTTGGATCTTAGGTCAGCAATTTTTGCCTCATAGGTCTGAATTTCGGCGGATTTGGATTCAATGTATCGCTTGCTTTGCAGGTTGAGGGAATCTTCGAATGCTCCGAGGGCAGCCATTTTACGCGAGGCATCGGCAATGACCGAATCAGTGTCGACGCCCATAGCTTTACCCATGGCGGCTAATGTCGCATGGACGGTCGCTCGCTTGACGGCAAGGGGAAGTTCGGCAGGAAGAGATGCGATGACTTCTAGCGCTTGTTCGGCACCAAAGGCGGCTTTTGGAAGGCTGGCATTCGAATAGACCTTTTCAAAATTAGGGATTCCGCCAGGGGCAAGTCCTTCTTTTGCCTGCTCTTCGGTTAACGAAATTTCGTCGAGATTTGGACCGG
>JAYUOQ010000026.1:0-5404 GCA_043760685.1 Armatimonadota bacterium
ACCACAAATATCTTCTTTGCTCTTGTCACATCAACGAGTCCAGCCGCGGGATACACCGCAAGTGACGTCCCAACTACCACAAATACATCTGCATCCATCGCCATTAGCTGTACTTCATTCCAGTGAAACGGCATCTCGTGAAAGAAGCAGATATGGGGTCTCAGTTGACCACCATCGGGAGCAATATCTCCGACGTTTAGGTCACCAAGGCACTCAAATTGAACGGTTTCGTCGAGCATGCTCCGGGACTTAAACACTTCGCCATGAATATGAATGACGTTGGTGCTTCCTGCTCGTTCGTGGAGGTCATCAATGTTCTGAGTGACGATCGTCACATCGTGTTCGGATTCCAACTCAGCAAGTCCAAAGTGCCCTGCATTGGGTTTGGCTGCCGCCACTTCCCTTCTACGCAAGTTATAGAATTCAAGCACCCTTTGGGGATCCCTAGCCAAGGCCATGGGAGTGCAAACATCTTCAATGTTGTGCCCCGCCCACAGACCATCTCCGTCACGGAACGTCTTGATTCCTGACTCTCGTGATATTCCAGCACCGGTAAGGACAACGATATTCATGGTCATCCTATTATAGAATCTCGCACAATAGAGGAACTGATGAATTCCTTTGCCGAGCAACTTTCCGAGCTGAAACAACGAAGCGCCGGGCACTACACCTTCACCAAAGATGATCGGAGCCTCCTACACAATGCCTACTGGAATGGAAATACGACCGAGATATTTACCGTTTTAGAACTCATTTGCTATGAACCAGAATCCGAAGACTTACCGGTATTGCTAGATGCATCGAGCCCAGGTTCGCTATGGGTTTGCCGTTGTGATGCGGCTCACGCGTTAGGCGGCCTTGGTGAAGAAGGAGCGAGAATCTTGCGAGTCATGATGGCTCGGGAAACCCATCCGGTGGTGCGCTTTTATGTTCTGCGAGAATTGATCGATTTGGAAGATGTATACGTCCAGCCATTCCTTGATGGTCCAATACCGTCGAATGGGTCGCCTGGTCGCCGATCACTTTGGATCTTCGGGAACTTTGAGCGAGGAACCATTACGAAGGAAAAGGCATTGGGCTACATGGCAATATTGCTGCTTGACCCTAAACGCCGCCACGAATGGCTACGGGATCACATCGACGAGTCGAAAGCTGAAAGCTGAAAGCTGAAAGCTGAAAGCTGAAAGCTGAAAGCTGAAAGCTACCTAACCTTCTTGACCGTTCGATACACATAAGCCAAAACTTCGGCGACGCTCTGGAAGAGTTCCCGAGGTACAAAGTCTCCAACTTCGCATTGCTTGTGCAACGCCCGAGCAAGCGGCCGGTTCTCCACAATTGGAACCTTGGCTTCTTTCGCCAATTCCCTTATTCGCATTGCCAAATGGTCAACGCCTTTGGCAACCACAACCGGAGCGTGGTTTTTGCTTGCTTCATATTTAATAGCAACCGCAAAGTGAGTCGGGTTCGTAATGATTACGTCAGCCTCGGCAACAGCTTGCGAAAGTCGCATCTTCGAGAACTTTCTTGCCATTCTCATTCGAGCGCCCTTCATTTCTGGCGAAGACTCCGCGTCTTTCATTTCCTGACGTACTTCTTCCTTGGTCATCATTAATTGGCTGTTCGTTTGCTTTTTCTGGAAGACGTAGTCAGCGACGGCAAGCACCAGCCACGCAACACCGACCCGCATCAAGATCGTGCGGACGAGTCCTCCAATAAGGCTCATCGACTGGATCGGGGTAAGACTCCAGATCATTCCAAGTTCAGCCCAGTGATCCCGAATTGACGAATAAACCATCCATGAAAATACAAAGAGTTTTATAAGGCTTTTAAACAAGTCAAAGATCGCTGGTTTTCCGAATAGGCGCTTTAAGCCAGTTGCCGGATTGATCTTTTTAAAGTTTGGCTTCATTGCCTCGCCACTTAAATGGAACCCAACTTGAGCAAAGTTTCCAACCAATCCAACGGTCATTGCAAGAACCGTGATGATGATCAATGGTGGGAGCATTGGTAACAAAGCTGCTCGAGTCACTTGATCCACATTCGCTAGGGAGAAATTGTTCGTTGAAACACCTACAGCTGAACGAAATCCGTGGGTAAATCCTTGAAAGCCTTTCGCCATCACACCTGGCATCGCGACCAAAATTGTCATGAAAACAGCCGCACTAACTAAATCGACTGACTTCGTAACCGTGCCCTTTTTGCGCGCGTCTTTTTTGCGTTTATCTGTTGGCTGTTCTGACTTTTCTTGTCCGCTGTTTGATGACATTGGTTACCTCGCGAAAACTCGACCAATCAGGTCCATGCTTTGTCCGACACCACTTTGGGTTGCCGCAACTAGAGCCGGGAGGCAAAGTGAAACCGAAGCCATACCAAGAGCAAGCTTGGCAGGAGCTCCGATCTGTATTGGCTGAAGTTGGGGAAGGGCCTTTGACATCAAGCCGAGGGCAGCGTCGATGATGATACTTACACCAAGAACTGGGGCAGCAACTAGAATACTGAGAAGCATGAAGTTCCCAAGTAAATGAGTTACCCCTGACTGCAACAATCCTGCGTCGGAAATGGTCAACGTTGGAGCAACTTTATAGCTCTGAACGACAGCCCGAATCACCATATGATGGCCATCCATTGACAGAAAGATCATGGTAGCAAGCATGACCTTAAATTGACCAATAATCGTAACCGGAATACCCAGCAATGGGTTCATGGTTTGGCTCATACCAAGACCAATTTGCATATCGAGGAAGCTACCGGCGATCATTGCAATTTGAATAACTAGCTGCAAAATCATTCCAATGAGCAATCCCGAAGCAACTTCATTGGCAATCACCATCAAAAAGGCACCCAAATGGGGTGGCGTGTGACCGATGTCTGCTTTTACAACCATGCTGATCGCAAAGCTAACCGCAAGAGATGTGAGGATTCGAACATTGACTGGCGTGTTCTTGGCGCCAAAAAAGGGAGATGACATGAATGCCGAACTACAACGAACAAAGACCATAAAGAGGCCAAAGAAAGCGTCTAGATCGTTGAGCGGAAGCATGGTTGATTAGTGAAGGCCAAGAGTAGCGGCGCGTTCAAAACAAAGATGAACGAACGCGACCATAGTTCCTAGCATCCAGTGTCCTAAAAACACGCAGGCTAGCCCGACGCCAAGTAGTTTTGGCACAAAGGTCAGGGTGGCTTCTTGAACTTGGGTAACAGCCTGAAAAACGCTGACCAGTAGTCCAATGAGAAGGCTTGTGCCAAGTACCGGAAGCGAGACCATGAGGGCGGTCTGCATTCCCAGTCGGGCAGTATCAAGAGCGAGAGCTTGTTCCATGATTATTGATTGTGAGAAGCAGCTTGAAGAAATAAGTTAGCAACAAAACTTAGAGATAGTACAGCGATCAAATGAAGGCCAACTGCACCAAGAGAAAGAAATGATCCGGCAACAGCACTTACTTCAGGCGATTCGAATAGAAAAGGCATGCGCATGATTATCGATATCCCGATAGAATGGCCGAGACAAGGGTTGCCCACCCGTCGGCTAAAACAAAGACAAGAAGTTTTGCGGGTAACGAGACCATTGAAGGCGGAAGCATCATCATTCCCATGCTCATCAGTCCACTGGCAACGATCAGGTCTATGATCAAAAACGGGATGAAAATGTAAAAGCCAACAATGAAGGATGTCTTAAGTTCGCTGATAACAAACGCCGGAACCAAGGTTGTAAATGACACATCTTTCTTCGTCTTCGGGGTCTCTTTGCGGATGTTCATGAACAATCGCAAGTCCTTTTCGTAAGTGTTTTTAAGCATAAACTCTCGGACCGGCGTGGTTGCTCTTTCAAGTGCTTGCTCCTGGGTAATTGTCTTGGCAAAGTAAGGCTGAAGTGCCTGGTCGTTGACCTTTGTCCAAGTAGGACCCATCACGAAGAAAGTTAGGAATAGCGAAAGTCCAATGATAACTTGGTTTGGCGGAATTGACTGAGTGCCAATTGCCGTTCTAACAAAACTAAGAATGATGACAATTCGCGTGAAAGCGGTTGTCAGAATCATCAATGCCGGTGCAAGGCTAAGCACAGTCAGCATAGCCATGATTTTCAGCGAAGTCGAAACATCACCCTGAGTCTGAGCTTTGTCCATTCCGATACTGAATTTAGGTAACCCTGCTTGAGCCGATGCAAATTGCACCAAGCTAAGCAAAACTAAGATCCAAAAGAGTTTTTTCATTGGGTTATCTCATCAATTTCTGAAGTCGTTCCAAGGCATCTTTTGCTTGGGTTCCATTGTCGACAATAGCAAATTCAATCACTTCATCTGGTTCCAGAATTGGCACTGTATTGACTGCCTTCGAATCATCGGCAACATCAAGGTATTCCATAAAGGTCGGGCCAGGATTTGGCTTATTGGTGCTTCCTAGATCAGCTAGGGTTGTGATGCTTGTTCCGGCAACCCCAATTAACAATGAGCGATCTTTCACACTCACCAAATAGAGCATGCCTCCTTGAAATGTTGCGGATTCCTCGATGTTGATTGAGCTACCAATTCCGGAGTTGAGCTTTCCACCGAACTTTGCAACAAGCTTGGGAATGAAGTATTTCATTAAGCCGAACACAACTAGGACAGCTATGATCATCTGGAGCAAGCTACCACCAGAGGAAGCTGGTCCTTGGAGAGGTGAAACCGCATCACTCTTTGTGCCAAGAATTCCGTCTGCCGCATAGGCAGAAGAGGCACACAGAGCCAAAACTAAAGGAGCAATCAGTCGATTCATGTTAAGCTGCTGCATCCAAACGGAATCGTTCGGCAGGATTGAGGATTTCAGTAATTCGAACGCCAAAGTTATCTTCAATAACAACTACTTCGCCTTTTGCTACTAGTCGACCATTGACCATGACATCAACTGGTTCGCCCGCAGCTTTGTCCACTTCGATAATCGATCCGGTTCCGAGGTCAAGGACTTCCCTAACCATCATCTTCATTCGTCCAAGCTCAACCGAGATCTCAAGCGGAACATCAAGAAGAACTTCCATGCTTGAGTCGAATTCACTTCGAGAACCAGAATGATGAGCCACGGTTCCGTCTGCTACGGTCATTGCCGGGATCACTGGAGCCGAGAATTCCTCATCTTCGTCCTTCCCAATGATGAACATCGCGCATTGCTCGTCCATCAACCATAAAACAACACCGGAAACTTCTTGAATAGTCAGTGCAACTTGTGTTCTGATAAGCGAAGGTGAATGAGCCAAGTTGTCGGGTAGTTGGAAATCTTGATATCGGATGCTCATTCCCGTTGCAACAACGGTTTCTTGAAGGGCACTTCCGACTCCCATACAGATTCCCTGAATGATTGCTTCTGCAAAAGGTCGAACTTCAGATTGAACGTTATCGTCAACTTCATCCCAATTAACACCAGTAACAAC
>JAYUOQ010000027.1:0-15391 GCA_043760685.1 Armatimonadota bacterium
CGCTACCTGAATCAAAAATAGTTCATGCTTACGGTGGAAAAGTTGTCATTTTGCCGCTATTGGATGGACGATCCTCAACACGAATCATTGACCTAATGAATCAAGAATGAGCCACTTCGATCTAAGCATACGCCGATGGCTCTTTTGCATGACCCATCCCGACGATGAGATCTCAATCTGCGCATGGATTCGACGATTGACCGAACATGGGAACGAAGTATATATTTCTTGGACCCATTCAAACCCTATTCGTGAGGCAGAAAGCCGAAAGGTTGCTGAATTCCTTGGCGTCCCTCAGACTCATTTATTCTTTCATGGTGCCAGCGATGGAAAGGTTGGTGCAGAGTTTAAGGAACTGCTTCCCGCATTCCGGGACATGATTAGTAGCGTCCGACCAGATGTTATTGCCTGTGGAGCATTTGAGCAGGGGCATCCTGATCATGACACCACGAATGTGCTGGTTAACACAGTTTTCGATGGGGACGTACTTGAGATTCCCTTTTATCATTCCTACGCGACGAAACTACAGCAGATCAATTCATTTTCGGACCCAACTGGACAATCGGCAATCCGACTAACAACCGAAGAAGCCAAGCTAAAGAGACAAGTTGCGAAGATGTTTGTCAGCCAAAATATCTGGAGCGTCTTGCTTTGGTTTGAGATTTGGCAAGCCCTGCAATGCCGACGTTCAAATTTGTCGAGTCGAGAGGTCATGCGACTGCAGAAGCACACACTTTTTCGAGTTCCAAACCACCCGCCAAGCCTCGGCAGTAAGATTGAACAAAGTGAAACTTGGCGAACGTGGTGTGATCACGTGTTGCCACATCTCCCCGTCTAGGTACCCTAGACAAATATGTTTCGCAAACTGATGGAGCGCGTCGACCGAATGATGGGTCGGGGTGTCATTGACGAAGAGTTTTATGAAGAACTCGAAGAAGCCCTCCTTCAGGCAGACACCAATATCCAGGTTGCCCACGAAATTTTAGAAGAACTTCGCAAAGCCGTTAGAGAGGAAAAGATCACAGACGCAATTGGAATGCGTGCCAGGCTACAAAAGGCAATTGGCGACCGCTTCCGATCTTTAGAACCCGTAGGTCTTGCCGTTGCCGAAGAGGGGCCAACCGTTTATATGTTCGTTGGCGTTAACGGAGTCGGAAAGACAACTTCCATCGCCAAACTTGGTCACCTTCTCGTTAACAAGTTTAAAGTCAGCGTTTTGCTGGCGGCGGGGGACACCTTTCGTGCCGCGGCTATTGAACAACTTGATACATGGGCGAACAGAATTGGCACTGACATCGTTAAATCACAGCCAGGGGCAGATTCGGCGACGGTTTTGTTTGACGCAATTACTGCGGCCAAGGCACGAGGAACCCAGTTCGTCCTGTGCGACACGGCCGGACGCCAGCACTCGAAAGCGAACCTCATGTTGGAGCTTGAGAAAGTTCGAAAGGTTACCAATAAAGCACTTGGGCGTGACCCCGATGAGGTTCTCTTAGTAATTGATGCTAATACTGGTCAAAACGCGATTCGACAAGCAGAAGAGTTTACGAAGTCTGCCGGGGTGACCGGACTCATTCTCACGAAGATTGACGGCACTGCGCGTGGTGGAGCGCTGATCGGAGTCTATGACCGCCTCAAAGTACCAATCAAATTTATTGGCACCGGCGAGAAGGTCACTGACTTGATCGACTTTAAGCCGGATGAGTTTGCGGCTGGCTTGTTTGACGACTAGGCACCTTTGTAACTTGGCTTGAATCAGCATAAGAACCATCCACCCCGTCGCGTCAGTCAAGCAAGTTACATATTTTCGGAATGACTGACGCGCCACCCCTCCCAGCTTCGGAGGGGAGAAAGTCTGGGGAGTCCAAAGTGCCGTACGAGTTTGCGGCAAGGATGTTTGAGGACGAAAGATGGGAACGTATTGAGTCATCAAATTGTTCATCTAAATATCTTCTTATCCTGAGCAACTACTCAAAACTAGAGCAGTTGGGTTTAGCGAGGGAGGCATTTGCTTCTCGAATTAGGGGAAATAGCGACAGCATGACAGCTATGATGATGGGATTATGGACTGAGATCTATTATCCTGCTGGCGAATTCGGTCACCGGTTTACCGTTCGATTCGGAACTGACACGCCGGGGAACCTGTTCGCTTGCAATACCAAACTATTTCAGCAGGAAAAGCGAAAGCTCGATTCTCGATCGCCCTTACAAAGGGGAAAGCGACGCCCTTTACGGGTTCACTCGTTCGCTGGTTGCAAAGCCGAAATATTGTTATTAGGACTCCACGTGCGCTCAGTCGCGCTCAGCGGCAAATTCTAAATCGCACGGATCGGCTTGCTGGTTACATGGAGTTAGATCCCGTTAGCAACCAGTTGCTGGCGGGATGGATAGACAGCAAAGGAAAAGTTGGAATGAGCAGATTGTATTCAGAATGGCGTAGACCAGGCAAAGCAGGTTTCCTTCCAATTACCAGTGCCGAGGCTAAGATGCTTAAGCAAGGTGATAAGGCGTGGCCATGGGAAGGAATACCCCATCAATTTGAATATGAGTCTAGAAACTAATGGCGCTTACTAAACCAGCTTTCTAAACTGGTGCTTGCCGACTTTAAGCACTCGGCCAACCAAGGCGTCCACGCCGATACGCATTTCTGTGACTTTCTCACCGTCAAGGGCGACTGCGCCGGCGGTGATGAGGTCTTTGGCTTTACCATTCGATGCGGCGAGGCCCAAGGCGGTAATCAAGGACGGTAACGACACAAATCCATCGATGACCAATTCCGCCGGGATTTCAGCATCTTCCGCCTCGGTAACAACTTTGCGCTGACTAAATGTATCGATAAAGAACTGAACTGCGGCGTCTGCCTCGGCTTCGGAGTGATACAAGGCAACTATTTCCCGACCAAGTCGCATTTTTGCGTCTCGTGGGTTCTTCCCTTCCGACATCATTTCAGCAACTACGGCCATCGGCACGTCTGTGCATAGCTCGAACCAGTTGGCAATCGTTTCGTCGGGGATCGACATGGTCTTACCAAACATGGTGTTCGGGTCATCGGTAATCGAGATGTAGTTACCCAACGACTGCGACATCTTCTCTTTGCCATCGGTACCGACGAGCAGTGGGCACAAGACCACCGCTTGAGGCTCTAGCCCATATTGCTCCATGAGAGTACGTCCGACTAGGTTGTTAAACTTCTGATCGTTCCCGCCAATCTCAATGTCACTCTTGATCTCAACCGAGTCCATGCCTTGACACAATGGATAGAGAATCTCGTGCATTGCAATTGGTTCGTGATTAGTGAAACGCTTCGTAAAGTCATCTCGCTCCATGATTCGGGCAACGGTGTAGCGGGAACAAAGCCGGATAACGTCTTCAAAGCCCATCTTTCCTAGCCAATCCTTGTTGTAGTAAATCTCGGTCTTTGCCGGGTCGAGAATACGGAAGAACTGCTTGCTGACCGCCTCTACATTTGCCTGAACTTCTTCTCGCGTAAGCTGCTTACGGGTCTTGCTTTTTCCGGTTGGGTCCCCAATCAAAGCGGTGAAGTCGCCAATAATTAAGCAGGCGATATGCCCCATTTTTTGGAAGTCCCTCAGCTTGCGAAGAACGACCGCCCAACCGAGCGTTACGTCTTTTGCCGTTGGATCAACGCCCAGTTTGACCCGCAAAATCCTTCCAGCCTTGATGCGCTCCAAAATCTCCGATTCACCAATTATTTCAATCGTGCCTCGGCGAATTATTTGAAGCTGCTCTTCTTGGGTCATAGGTTCAAGTTTACCGGGAACTTACGGGCAAGAATTTCCGGTAAAGTACGGTCATGAGGCTTCGTTCTTCGATATCAATTTTATTAGCGGGATCAGCGGTTCTTGCGAACGCCCAATTTGCAACTGGATTGCGAGAAATCCCCAAAGATCTCCAGAAAGGATTCAATTCGATCAATACTAACGACGGCAAAAAATACCTTGGCTATTTGGCCGGTCCAATTTGTGAGGGGCGAGGAACTGGTCAACCCGGTTTTGAAAAGGCGATGGACTTTATGGCCGATAACTTTAAGAAGTTTGGGCTCAAATCCATCATGCCCGACGGCAGCTTTTTCCAACTAGTAGATTTTTGGAAAGTAGGTACGGACGTCAATTCTTTGGTCCTCAAGACAGATCGATACGCAGCAAAGACCAACGAAATTGGCGTCTCCCTTGCCGGAGACTTGAACATCACCGGAAATGTTGTCTTTGTCTCGGCGAACGGAGCAATTGGAGCATTGTCAGCTGAGCAAGAAGGTCAGGTTAAAGACAAAATAGTAGTCCTCCTCAACAAGAGTAGTCGTCGAAGAATGGAAGGCATGTTTGTAACTGCCGGAGCATCTGCGGTGATCTCAATCGTTGATAAAGTCTCTTCGCCTTCTTGGCAAGGTCGTCGAACAAAGCCTGACGCTTCAACTGCGGTCGCTCGACTCGCCATGACAATGGATACCGCTAAGAAGATGTTTTCTGCCGATGAAGTGAAAATGATGTCTGCTCCATTAGAAAAGGACGCTTTGGTGGTCTCGCCACTCACTTCATCAGTAACTGCAGCTGCAAAGACTATGGTCGACAAAGCCAGAGTCGGTAACGTCGTCGCTAAGCTCGAAGGCTCTGATCCGATTTTGAAGGAAGAGTTTATTGGAGTAGGCGCTCACCTCGATCACCTTGGAAAGAACGGCGATGTTGTTTACCCTGGAGAGATGACGATGGTTCAGGTTCCACCGCTCTACTCCACGTCGCAAAAGCATTAGCTTCAAACCCAATCAAACCTAAGCGAACGGTCATTTTCATGGCATTCTACGGTGAAGAAATGGGGCTCGTTGGCTCAGGATACTTCGCCAGCAACCCGCCAATCGACTTAACGAAGATGGTTGCTGAATTGCAAATGGACATGGTCGGAAGGAACTCCGTTGGCGCCCAGAACGGAGATCAAAAACGAATTGACAAAGAAGAAGAGAACCGAGACACTATACGACTCGTGGGTTCCAAGCGAATCTCTACCGCGCTCGACAAAATCATTCTTGATCAAAATGAATCAATTGGTTGGAAGTTCAAATACGACGCCGAAGATGTTTACACCCGAAGCGACCACTACAACTTTGCTCGAAAAGGCATACCGATCGCCTTCTTTTTCACTGGATTCCATCCTGACTATCACCAACCAACCGACACAATTGAGAAGATCAACTTCGACAAGATTGCCAATACGGCAAAGTTGGTTTACCTTACGATCCACCAACTAGGCGAATATAAGGGCATGTTGCCAAAGGATGTTCCACCCTCTGCTCCAACCGGACGCGGCGGCGGAAAGTAGCTCTTAGCCCGATCAATCGGAAAGCCCTTCAGATTTCCTGAAGGGCTTTCTTTTGTGTCTCCCAATGGAACCTGACGCCCGATAGTGTCTTCTAAATGAAGGTAGGGTCGCAGCAATCACTAAAATAGGACTTTAGTCCTACAATTTAATAAAATTGATAGTACTTATTACTTATCCTGCAACTCCAAGGAACTCACCAGTCTGAATTCCGTGATATAAGTGCAGTTGGGTGAAGATCCTATGAAATTCAAAATCCTAACAATTGCTGCATTGACACTTGCTGTATCGGCTTTCGCACACGCTCAATCCGATCCTTTCTTATTTGGCCTTCGAGCAAAGCTTCCAAGCACTGAGAAGTTGAAAGATCCTCGAATTGCGACACTATTTGAAGTTTGGAGAGGGGCGGATGGCTCCACTCAATCAAATGGGTATCTCGAAATGGGATTCCGCATGGCAAATTCAACCAACGATTTCGTTCTAACCGTTCGAAAGGTTGTCCAAATGTCCGACGCCGATGGAGCCTTGCTGTGTAAAGGGCAAGGAATCATCAAAAATGTCACTCTGAACACGAGCCGCGAGGTTTATGTTGAGTGGTATGGCCGAGACCGACGAAAGCAAAACTCGCCAAATCCACTACCTAGTGACGCCTTTGCGATCCGAATGTGGAAGCCAGGCACTGACTTTGATGTTTCTTCGAGGTGGGAATTCCCAGGATTCCACCAAGTAGAAATCTATCGACCAAACCTATAAGAACACAAAAGCCCTTTCGCCATCAAAGCGAAAGGGCTTTTTTCTGTTGAAGACTTGGACTCTTAGAGCCCAGCTTTTGCCAAAAAGTCAACGAGATCAGCAATTCGGCAACTGTAACCCCATTCATTGTCGTACCAAGCCACTACCTTGCACATGTCTCCCAGGGTAATCGTATCAACTGAACTGAAGATTGAGCTGTGGCTGTTGCCGCGGAGGTCAGTTGAAACTAACTCTTCATCGCTGTACTCAAGAATTCCCTTCATGACACCGTCGGCATACTCCTTCATTGCCGTGTTGATTTCAGCGACTGAGGCTTCCTTTGTCAAAAGCGCGGTGAAGTCAACAACGGAAACAGTTGGAGTCGGAACTCGAAACGCCATTCCTGTGAATTTTCCTTGAAGCTCAGGAATAACCAGCCCAACTGCCCTCGCAGCACCGGTTGAAGACGGGACAATGTTCTGCGAAGCGGCTCGTGCGTCGCGGAGATCTTTTGACGCCGTATCTTGAGTTCGTTGAGTATTGGTAAAGGCGTGAACGGTCGTCAACAGTCCTTTCTCTATTCCGAATTTTTCGTGAAGTACTTTGGCTACTGGAGCAAGACCGTTGGTGGTACACGATGCGTTTGAGATCACATGATGCTTGCTTGGATCATAAACCTTGTCATTGACACCTAAAACGATCGTTAAATCCTCATTCTTACCTGGAGCAGAAATGATGACCTTTTTGACCCCATGTTTGCGGTGGTCTACCGCTTTGGTGGCGTCGGTGAAAAAGCCAGTGGATTCAATAACAATATCAACTCCTTCAGTGTCCCAAGGGATCATGCCCGGGTCTTTCTCAGCAAAAACCTTGATTGCCTTGCCGTTTACACTGATCTCCGATGCATCATATCCAACCGTGCCGTTAAAGTTCCCGTAAGTCGAATCATGTTTGAGCAGGTGAGCGTTCGTTTTTGTATCCGTAAGGTCGTTAATCGCAACTACCTCAATGTTGCCTGGATGCCGCTCAAGCATCGTTCTCAGCGAAAGCCTACCGATTCGTCCAAATCCATTTATACCGACACGAATTGCCATGTAAATAGTTTACTGCTTTGGCGTAGCGTGAGTCTCGTCATTCGGCTCATGGAAAACCTCTTCGACTGGAACGGCAACTTCCAAATCTGGTTCTTGCTCACTTTGTTCTGGCTGATCTTCAGGTTCTACAGCTAGACTTTCGCCTTCAACGGTAACATCGTGCTCGGTCGGCAAAGCTTCGACTTCCTTTGGCTCATGAAGAATTTTGAGACTCAAAAGGAAACCGGCAATCACACATACGGCGCATCCAACAAACGGTGAATAGCGACCGAACGATTCCCCAAGCCGTAGCTGGACGCCGAGCGGTTGGAACTTCTCGTACATTGCTGCACCGATGGGCGCTCCTATCATGGCTCCGACTCCTTGAGCGGTCATGACGGCACCAATGTTGGTTGCTCGCTTTTCTGGATTAATGTCGCTCACGCTTGCCATCCAAGCGGGAATGGTTAGGAGAAAACCAATGCCGACCGGCAGGCCGCCAAGAGCCAAAAACCAAGGAGACCGCATAAACGGCAGGAAAGCACCGAGGGCAATGAAACTAACACCAATCGAACACAATAAAAGACCAAAATGGACAGCTCTAACCTTGCCAAGCTTCTCGCCAATTTTGGCCATGAATCCGCTGAGAAACGCCATTGCTAGTGCGCAGGGCAGAATCAGGAATCCAATCGCCGATTCACTCATCTTGAACTGGTCAACTGGGAATAGCTTGAAGATGGCCAATGGGAAGCCAATGCCCATAAAGGTGACGACCGCGAGGATCAGGTATTCGGGAATCTGCTTCAGCGAATCGATAAAGTCTTGGAAGCCGCTCGAGTGTTCGTCCTTAAGTGCGGGCGGAGAACTGGCAATTCGGCTACTCGCAAAAGAGGCAGCACCAAATAAAACAGCCGCCAGGATAATGCCGGCATAGAGCCGCCCCGAAAGGTCATTGACTATTCCACCGAGCGGGTAAGCGAATGCGATACCAAGCATGTAGCACGCGTTGAGATAGCTCATGGATTGCTGGCGCTCACTGTCTTCTACAACCGCGTTCATTTGGGCGAATGCGGCCGGCCACAGCATCGCCACCGCAATACCGTCGATGGCCCTTAGGACAATAAATGCGAGAACTTCAAGTGGAGCCCCATTGGTGTGAGGCAAGAAAATGCTGATAAGTGAAGTGCCGATACTCAAAATCGGACCAGCGATGAGCAACTTTCGGGTACCAAATCGATCGGCAATGTGACCCGTGATGGACTTGAATACTGCTTCGAAAAGCAGAAAGGTCACCATGACCAGCCCAATAACCGAAGTGCCAAAGTGGCGGTCTCCGGACAAGTAAACCGGCATGGTTGAGAGGTTTAAGGTTGCAGAACCAACCTCGGCAAAGAGGGCAATTATGAGGATGTTTCTTACTGGTCGCTTCTTCCAGCATGGTCGCGTCGCGGCTTCACTCATTTAACCTCCTTTCAAACAGTCCTCTTATGATACTGCTACGGCGCAAAAATGGTTTTGTGACGGGGTTGTTTTCTGATAAGATGGCAAGAGTATGTTCATCGGCCCTCTTCTTCATTTGGTGCTCCATGTGGACCACCAGACCATTACGACGAAGTCATTGATCGAAAATCGATTTGACTTTGCTCGCGGATCGGGTCCGATATTTACACACCGACAAGCAAGTAGCTACTCCCCAACCTCGAAGACTTCCGGTAACGAAGCGTGGTTCGCGAACGATGATTACGGACACTATTTGAGGCAAGAGGGCAAAGAGTATGTCATGGCGGACCTCACTGGTCCTGGCGCGGTTATACGAATTTGGTCGGCAAACCCGATGGGGACTTTACGAATGTACTTCGACGGCGAACCGGTTCCCCGAGTGAGAGTACCAATGAGGGACTGGATCCAAGTCCTTCGAGAAGCTAACCCAGTCATGCAGAACTTTGCTTTTTGGGCCGACCGAGGCTGGAATGTATATGTGCCATTTCCTTACCAGAAGAGCCTAAAAATTACGATGGAGCCGGGAGAAAAGGAGAATCCTGGCGGTCTTTACTATCATGTCGGATATCGGACATTTGCAACCGGAACCGACGTCACTACCTTTGACGGCGAAGACTTAGACGCCAAGTACACGCTTCCTAATAAGTCTGATAATGCGATAGCCAGCTCCTGCACGCTAGAACCAAGTACCAAAACGACAACCGTGAACTTCACGGGTCCAGGCAAACTATCGGATATCCACCTCAACTGGAACTACGGCGCAAAAGACCTCCACAAAACCCTCAGATCTATTTGGGTAACTGCATCGTTCGACGGCGAAACGACGGTGAGTGCGCCTCTGGGTGATTTCGTTGCCGCTCCATTCGGACATGGCAGCAAAGACTCGATGGAAGTTCATCTGAACTACGATATGCCGTTTAAGCGGGGAGCAACGTTTACGTTTGAGCGAAACACGGCTCAGAAAGGCGATGCCGTCTTCATGCAATTTTCAGGATCCAAGGAAAGGTATTCGGACGAGGACAACCTGAATTACTTCCATGCAGACTTTAGCCGAGATCGAGGCAAGACGCGACCGATGCGAGACATGCATTGGTTGAACGTTCGAGGTTCAGGCTATTTGGCGGGAGTGCACCTCCTGTTGGACAACGGAAATCGGGGCTGGTGGGGCGAAGGAGACGAGAAGATTTTCGTTGATGGCGAGACGTTCCCATCAACTTTTGGAACCGGTACGGAAGACTTTTTGAATTATGCTTGGAGTTCGCCGGTACCATTCTGGACTCCAGTTGGAGCCCAAAATTTCACGACGAGCCGGGCGAATAATTTTGGCTACTGCAATATCTCACGATTCATGCAGCTTGATCCGATTCCATTCACCAAATCCCTCCAGTTTGATGTTGAGATGTGGCATTGGGCGAACTGTCTCGCGACCTGGGATCGGACGGTTTACTGGTACGCCAAGCGCGGAGCGACGGCTGATCATCAGGCTCGCCCTTCGTGGAAGGAGCTCGAATTACCGGACATTTCGGATATAGTCAATGTTCCAGGAGCCATCGAAGCCGAGAAACTGAAGTACACCGCAACAAGCGGTACTACTGAGATCCAAGGTGGATTTGGTGATATGTCGGGCGATGGACAGATTTGGTGGCAAGATTCAGCGGTTGGCGGCAAGCTAACCGTTGAGGTAACTGCCGCCGACGGTGAGTACGAACTGACGATGAACGCCTGCCGTGCCCGCGACTATGGCATTCATCAGCTTTATTGGAACGGCGAGAAGCTTGGGGAGCCAATCGACTTTTATGACCCAGATTTGAAGTGGAAGCAGGTTAAGTTGGGCAAGGTTCGAGTCACCGGCGGTAAAGCGGTGTTTATGGCGGAGTGCATGGGTTTCAATGAAAAAGCAGTCCCGGCCAAGATGTTTGGTTTGGATTACTTTTTGTTGAAGAAGCTATAGGGCTCTTCGTCGCTTACTGGTCAACTTGTTGATATTGTTGACTATGCCAATCATCAGGAGGCTGAGTAAAAAGCTGGTGAGGAACGGAAGGACATTCCTTAGGGAAGCACTTAATATTCTCTCACTTGCATGCAAATATGTCCTTGCAGCAGTAGATTCAAGCTCAGCCTCTGTACCTTTTCGAATAGTTGGCATTGCTTTCAGCAATAAGTCGGATGACCTCCACCCTTTTTGTGCCGTTTCGAAGGAATTGGTTGTACTAAAGTAGACCAAATTCAAGCCATTGTCACGCAATTTTTGTATTGCGGTTGGGTAAATCCACTTTCCAGTTGTTGGCTCGGAAATAATCATGCCACGATCCTGGGGGCGATGAATACTCGCTGAAAGTTTCTTTATAGCCTCGGCAGATTCTTGTTGACTACCAGTAAGGCTGACTTCGTAGAGATCGTATCGTTCGCGCAAAATCGGTCGATATTTCACGGCATATTCGTGCCATTTGTCGACATGATACTTCTGCTTAATCTCGTAAAAACTGAATGATTTGTAGGTCCACAGGATGAATCCAGCATGCCCCAAGGGAATAAGGATGAGACCGATGCAGAATGCTGGAAAAACTGCTCGTTTGGCTCTGAAGATTCCGAATGCGGCGAGAAATCCGGCTAAGTAGATTGTAATTAAGCCAAATGGGTCAGTCGCTTGGACGAAATATCCCCATAGGCTTCCAACTTCGTATCCGTTTACTTCCGCGAATCGAGGAAGAAAAGCGCCAAAGACAAGAAGTGCCATCGCGATCCACTGGAGCTTCATTCCGATCGATTTGCCGTTTCCAGCTCGAATACCTTTCGCTATTTCGGACACATTGCCAATTTTGTTGTCGGCATGTGTACGTGCCTCATTAACTGAAGCTCCCTTCAGTAATGCTTCTTGATAGAGGTCCTGGTAGTGCCCTGCTATTTCCTTAACGGCATCATTGTGGTGGCGCCACTTCGTCGCCTTGTGAAGGCACTGTTCAAATTCTGAGACTGGATCGTTTGTCATGTTGCCCTATATGCGTCGTAGTTTGAATGTGTCGATTCGGTAGTGATAGAGGCGAAGAATAGCGGCACCCACACCGAGACCAATGAGAAAAGAAACGAATCGAGCGCGGATGATCATCATTGCGACGTGAGCCGAATATGGTGATCCGGTTTGAGATTCGATGACTATAGAAAAGCGAATGCCCATGAGGACTAAACAAATCGATCCAATTGCTATCGCCTTACCTTCGATTTTCGCAGAGGAAAACCATCCGATTGCCGTTACAAGTCCACCGACAAGGATGGTTGAGTAGGCTCTTGGAAAGATTCCACCGATATAGATAGAGTAGGGGTATGGCAACTGTGAAGCAAAAAGGGATAAATACTCGAGGAGGATCGGGACGAGGACCCATAAGGCAATGCCCACGAATTGGAGCCACTTTCCAGTGGTTAATCGAGCAGGTGAGTCAACGATCTTTCGGGCAATATCGCTGACAATCCCGATCCGATTGGACGCCGTGATCTTCGAGTCGGCTTCGGACTTACCGTTAGATAATTCCTCCTGCATCAAATCGCGATGGTGTTCAATCACTTCTCGGATTGAATCTTCGAAGTTGCCTCGTGCAAGTCGCCTGACCGCGCTCCGGAGGGACTGTTCGAAATTGCTGTTTGCTTGCTTTGACATACTCAATCAACCTCTCGACAATCGCAACCAGTCAAATCCGAAGACTCTCGCAGTCCCCAGAAGGTAGCCAATCAAAGCGAACAAGGAGAAAACTGCACCCAGTCGCAGACAAACGCCGCCACTGAATTTAAAGCCCTTCGTCCACAACATCGAGTAATTTGCGGCATCATCTCGCCAGAGCTTGTAAGATTCTTCTCGGCTATGAAAATCGATAAGACGGTCTTCATTGGTCGCCTGATATTTGTTCCACTCAATCCAAGCCACAGCCAAGTCTTCGGTTCGGCTAAGAGTCACGGAATAAGGTATCAAAAAGTCGCCACCGTATTTCACTTGAGAAGGGTAAAGATATGCACCAGTTGTAGCTAGGTCTTCTTTATAGAAGGGAACGTTTTCTTCCCTGACGAGGGCAGGCAGGATGTTCAACTCCTTTTTCCAAACTTCACGCGATTGATGTCGAAGGTTGATGATGTTTTTGACCTGGGCTTCAATTTTTGCGACTCTTGGCTCGAGGACCGACTGCTTACCGACAAGGTCAATCATCTGCATCTTGGTCATGCCTGGCACCGAATAAAACATGGCATTTGACATCAGACCTGTTCCAATAACAGAGACAATTACAGTTATGGCTAGAGGCCTCCACGCGATCCGTTTGGAGACCGACATTCCGAATCCGGCGACAAACCCACCCCCAATAATTGCAACAATGATCATGTTACGGATTTGATTGTCATAACGGAAGTACAACGACGTAACTCCCATAACCGAACATACAAAAATTGGGATGATAATTGCAAAGAGAGCGAACATCAATGCCTGAGTACACATTCCTTTTCTCGTCCGATTTGGCGAGTTGACAATCTGAAAGGCCATCCTATAGATGCTCCCCATTCGCTTTCTTGCGCCTTTTTCGGCTTTCGACTCATCGGCTTCCGTCTTAAACTCTTCTTGATACAAGCCATCAAAATGGCTTACCATTTCATCAATCGCAGTCTCGTTCGACTGAGCGCGCGATAGCCGTCGGACAACCGCGGTCAGATCAACGCGAAACCGATCTACTGGACTAAACACATTGCACCGTCCACGCCTTCGAAAGCTTCATGACCGCGTTGACTTTCGTCACGAACTTCTCGAATTCCTTCTGACGTTCAAGCAGGAACTTGCCGCCTTCGTCGGTGATCGAGTACACCCGGCGATTCGGCTTGCCTTCTTGCATTACCCACTCGCCGACCACATAACCAGCTTCCTCGAGCTTGCGAAGGGCAGGGTAAAGTTGAGCCTCACCGTACTTGAACATCTCATCGCTCACTTCGCGGATGCGCTTCGCGATCTCATATCCGTATCCTGGCTCGCTCTGGAGTACCCCCAGAACCATTGCCTCAACATCACTTCGAAAGTCCATATAATGATTATATATCAAGTTTTGCTATATGTATGTTTTTCTTGCCTTTTTTCAAAAAATACTCCGATCTATGATCTCCTTCGAATTCGATTTGGGAGGCGGCAGTCACTGCCGGGGTCGCAATCTCGGCTCTTCCAGGGGTCATTTCGCGCAACTTCGTCGCGCAAAATGACGCCCTGGCTACCATCTGCGATCCTCCGGATCGGTCGTTTGGCACCCACAAGCGGTAGATTCAAACAGCACGTTTTGTTTTCTAAGGCTACAATGTGTAGCAAATGAAGGTGTCTGATACCGGTCCATGGTCTTGACCAAATGTCTTTCCGTAACCGCCCCCACTAGCCGCGATCACGACATATTGCTTACCTTTGACCGAGTAAGTCATGGGTGCCGCAAACGCCGATGCGGGCAGATGAAATTCGCGCAATACCTTGCCATTGCGACTGTCGAACGCTCGAAAGATTTGGTCACAGGTTGAGCCAATAAAGACGAGGTTTCCTGCGGTCGCCAATGGTCCACCCAGGTTCATGGTTCCAGTTTGCGGAATTCCCAGATCGGTCAGTTCTTTGTATTCGCCCAGCGTTTTCCGCCAAGCAAACTGACCCGAGTTAAGGTCGATTGCGGTCAGATTTCCCCATGGAGGCTTGACGCCGGGTCGCCCTTTACTATCTTTGAGGAATTCATAGTTTCCCACGACGGCTGGCATATTATTGGTATTGACAAAAAGGCGGTTGGTGCGCGGATCGAATGCAGAACACGACCATGGCGACCCGCCGAAGTAGCCGGGTGACATCATCGTTCCCTTAGCCGATGGAGGTAAATACTTTTGCCCGAAAGACAACCCTTCGATTCGTTTCATCACGAAGTCATGGTCTTCCTTAGTCAAGTTCGTAACGCTTTCTTTTGTAAACAGAATCTCAGTCAACGGCGGTGGCAATTCGGGCTCGGGCTGAGTCTTGGCGGCTATCTCTCCAGGCACGTCCGAAGGAGGCGCAGGTACTTCGCGCACATCAAACAACGGCTTGCCGGTTACCCGATCAAACACAAAACAGAATCCAGTCTTTGTCAGTTGAGCGACTGCATCAATCGACTTCCCTTTGCGTTTAGCCGTGCAAAGGATCGGTGGGCTGGCGTTATCATGATCCCAAAGGTCGTGGTGGACCGTTTGGAAGTGCCACAACCGTTTGCCAGTCTTTGCGTCAAGTGCGATGATGCAATCGCCAAACAGATTGTCGCCTGGACGATCCTTACCGTTGAAGTCAGGCGCAACCGAACCCGTGGCGGCAAACAAGATGCCTCGCTTTTGATCCAGGACATATCCGTTCCAGGCTCCCGCGGCGCCCCCATTCTTGGACGAATTGTTGAGCCAAGTGTCGTTGCCAAACTCACCGGGACGTGGAATGACATGGAATGTCCACTTGCGTTCCCCAGTTTTGACCGAGAACGCCATGATGTCGCCGGGAGCCGCGCCCGCGCCTTCATCACCGGCAATGCCGACATAGACCATGTCTTTATATACAACTGGTGCTGCCGAAATTCCAACGTACGTATTCGCCCATTCGGGACCAAGTTCTTGGTGGAGGTCTACCGGTTTGAAACCTGGATCAGGCTTGCCATCAAGAGCATTAAGAGAAATGATTCGACCATCTGGAGTTCCGTAGAGAATCCTTCGCTGACCATTTGGTTTGTTGTCGCTCCAATACGCCACTC